>NZ_JBFAQJ010000003.1:0-283887 GCF_040677225.1 Saccharopolyspora sp. NPDC049357
TGGTCCGAACCGTCCATGATCGATGTCCGATTCGTCCGGACGGTTCGGACCAAAACCGCCCAGGGCACTCAAGGGGCGAGCAAGCCCGCGGGTTTGGTGCGGGTTCGGAGGCGGTAGGTGACCGGGATGGTCCTGCCCGGCGACTCAGCCGCAGCCCGGGCCGCCGTCTTGGCGGAGAACTCGATGCGCAGGACCGCCTCCAACGTCCGACGATCGTGGAAGCGCCAGAGCGTGGGCACCGTCGTGCTGGTGAAGTGGTGGCGGGTGAAGAACGACTCGATCTTCCCCGGATCGATCTGCGGGGCGTCGGCGCGCATCCAGTCGCCGTAGGGCGGGCTCGCCGTGTCCAGGTCGACGATCGCGATCGTGCCGCCCGGACGCAGCACCCGCTCCGCCTCGGCCAGGCCCGGTTCGCAGCCCGGCCCGAAGAAGTACGCCGTGCGCGCGTGCAGCAGATCAACGCTGCCGTCGGCCAGCGGGAGGCGCTGGGCCGGAGCGACCCTGACGTCCACGCCCGGCGTGCCCGAAATGCGGGCGCGAGCGCGTTCGGCCAGCGGCTCGTGCGGTTCGACTCCGATCACCGAACGGGCCGTGGCAGCGAAAACGGGCAGGTGGAAGCCGTCGCCGCAGCCCACGTCGACCACGTCCAGACCGGCCCAGTCGCGCTCGGCGCGCAACGCCTTCCACAACGCCCCCACCGAGTCCTGGGCGTGGTTCTCCGCCTCGTAGACCTCGGGCCAGTTCCAGATGTTCGGGCTCGGAGTGACCTCCGGAGCCTGCTTCTCCCGCCAGGTCCGCATCAGCTGGGGATGAGCCAGAACAGCATCATCCACGCCAGCGGTGCCGACGGGAGCAGCGAATCCATCCGGTCCATCAGGCCACCGTGGCCGGGCAGCAGGTTGCCCATGTCCTTGATGCCCAGGTCGCGCTTGATCACCGACTCCATCAGGTCGCCGACCGTCGCGCTGCACACCAGCGCGGCACCGACCAGCACGCCCATCCACCACTGGCCGTCGAGCAGCAACCACACCGACAGCGCACCGGCCAGCACGCCGCCGACCAGCGACCCGCCGAAGCCCTCCCAGGACTTCTTCGGGCTGATCACAGGCGCCATCGGGTGCTTGCCGAACAGCACGCCGAACGCGTACCCACCGGTGTCCGAGGCGACCACGCAGATCAGGAACACCAGCGCCCGGAACGCACCGTCCTCCGGGCGCACCAGCATCGCGGCGAACGCCGTGAACAGCGGCACGTAGGCGGCGGTGAACACCGAGGCGGTCACGTCGCGCAGGTATCCGTCGATGCCGTTGCGGAAACGCCAGACCAGGCAGCCCAGCACGGTGATCGCGAACGAGATCAGAATGCCGCGCAGCCCGAACGGCCAGGACAGCCACATCATGGCCTGCCCGCCGACCAGCACCGGGACTAACGAGACCCGGATGCCCGCCGCGCGTCGCACGGCCTGTGCCAGTTCGATGGTCGACACCAGGGCAGCCGCGGCGGCGATGCCGATGAACACGAACCGCACCATCAGCAACGAGAGAATGACGGCCGCCCCGAGCACGACCCCGACGCCGATGGCGGCGCGGAGGTCACGACCGGCCCGGGATGGACGCGAAGGCGGGTCCGGAACGTCGTCGGCCGACATTCCGGACTCGTCTGCACACTGGCCGGGCGTCACCACTCAGACCTCGAGGAGTTCCGCTTCCTTGTGCTTGAGCAAGTCGTCGACCTGACCGGTGTAGCGGTGGGTCAGGTTGTCGAGTTCCTTCTCCGCACGCGAACCCTCGTCCTCGCCGGCTTCGCCGTCCTTGACGATTCGCTCGATCTCTTCCTTCACCTTCCGGCGGATCCCGCGGATGGTGACCCGGCCTTCCTCGCCCTTGGTCTTGGCGAGCTTGACCATCTCCTTGCGGCGTTCCTCGGTCATCTGCGGGATCGCGACGCGGATCAGCTGGCCGTCGTTGGACGGGTTGACCCCGAGGTCGGAGTCGCGGATCGCCTTCTCCATCGCCTGGATCTGGCTGCCGTCGTAAGGCTTGATGACGACCAGCCGAGCCTCCGGGACGGAGACGCTGGCGAGCTGGTTCAGCGGCGTCGGCGATCCGTAGTAGTCGACGACGATGCCGGAGAACATCGCGGGGTTCGCGCGACCGGTGCGGACGGAGGCCAGCTCATCCTTGGCCACCTCCACAGCCTTTTGCATCTTCTCCTCGCCTTCGAGAAGAGCTTCGTCGATCACGGCTGCTCCTTAAGTCTGCCGACCAGTGGACTTTGCAAGTGTTGCGCGTCGCTCGGCCCGCCTCCCACGCGGCCCCGCGACCAGATCAGGATCCAGCACCATCAAAGCTGCTCGGTGCCCGGGGTGCTGACCAGCGTTCCGATCTTCTCACCGCCGACCGCCCGGGCGATGTTTCCTTCCTCCAGGAGGTTGAACACCAGGATCGGCATGTCGTTGTCCATGCACAGGCTGAACGCCGTGGCGTCGGCGACCTTCAGGCCGCGTTCCAGCACTTCGCGGTGAGTGATGTGCTCGAACAGCTTCGCGTCCGGCGTGGTCTTGGGATCGGCCGTGTAGACGCCGTCGACGGCCTTGGCCATCAGCACGACCTCGCAGCCGATCTCCAGCGCCCGCTGCGCGGCGGTGGTGTCGGTGGAGAAGTACGGCATGCCGGTGCCGGCGCCGAAGATGACCACGCGGCCCTTCTCCATGTGCCGCATCGCGCGCCGCGGGATGTAGGGCTCGGCGACCTGACCCATGGTGATCGCGGTCATCACCCTGGTGTCGATCCCGTGCTCGCGTTCCAGGAAGTCCTGCAGGGCCAGGCAGTTCATCACCGTGCCCAGCATCGCCATGTAGTCGCCGCGCGCGCGGTCCATGCCGCGCTGCTGCAGCTCCGCACCGCGGAAGAAGTTCCCACCGCCGATCACGATGGCCACCTCGACCCCGTCGGCGACGATCTCGCCGATCTGGCGGGCCACGGTGGCGACCACTTCGGGATCGATTCCGACGCTGCCGCCGCCGAACATCTCGCCGCCGAGCTTGAGCAGCACGCGACCGTAACCACGCTTCGCCGGGCCGTCGTCGGTCACTTGAAATCCTCCCGCGAGGTCTTGAGTGTTCACTTCGTCAACTGATGTGCGGGTTGTGAACCGGTTACCCGCCTCGTGAGCGACCGATACCCGGCGCGGCACCGCGACCGCGGAACCGCCCTTACCTTGCAAAAGCGCCCCGCCTCGAACAACGAAGGCGGGGCGCCGTGCCGTCTTCCACGGCCGCCGGGGCCGGTGCGCCGGCCGAACCCCGAGGGGGTGCGGCCGGCAGCCGCCGCGGCTCGGGATCAGGCCTGTCCGACCTCGAACCGGACGAACCCGGTCACGGTCACACCGGCCTCGTCCAGCAGGGCCTTGACGGTCTTCTTGTTGTCCTGCACGGACGGCTGGTCCAGCAGGCAGTTCTCCTTGAAGAAGCCGTTGAGGCGACCCTCGATGATCTTCGGGATGGCCTTCTCCGGCTTGCCCTCCTCCTTGGCGGTCTCCTCGGCGATCCGGCGCTCGTTGGCCTGGATGTCCTCGGGGACCTCGTCGCGGGAGAGGTAGGTCGGCTTGAGCGCGGCGACCTGCATCGCGGCACCGCGAGCGGCGTCCGCGTCGTCACCGGTGTACTCAACCAGCACGCCGACCGCCGGGGGCAGGTCCGCGGAGCGGCGGTGCAGGTAGGTGGCCACCTGACCGTCGAACTTCTGGACCCGGCGCAGCTCCAGCTTCTCGCCGATCTTGGCGGAGAGCTCCTGCACGGCGTCGGCCACGGTCTTGTCGTCGAGCTTCGCGGCCAGCGCGGAGTCGACGTCGGTCGCACCCGCGGCGGCGGCCGCTGCGACGACCTTGTTGGCCAGCTCGATGAACTCGTCGTTCTTGGCGACGAAGTCCGTCTCGCTGTTGATCTCGATCAGCACGCCGCCCTCGGCGGCGACCAGGCCCTCGGCAGTGGCGCGCTCGGCGCGCTTGCCCACGTCCTTGGCACCCTTGATGCGCAGGCTCTCGACAGCCTTGTCGAAGTCGCCCTCGTTCTGCTCAAGAGCCTTCTTGCAGTCCATCATGCCGGCGCCGGTCAGCTCGCGAAGACGCTTGACGTCGGCCGCACTGAAGTTCGCCATCGTGCGTAGTCCGTCCCTGTTGATACGGAGGTGGAAGATCTTTTGCGAATGCTCGACCCGGCACCGCGCGATGCGCCGCGATCAGCGGCCGTGCTCTCGGCCCGGCGTGGGTCGGTTGCCAGTGTGACTGGCGGGAAGCCTGATCGCGCTGCGCACCCGCTGAACTTCGGCGGGTGCGCAGCGCGAGTGATCAGGACTGCGCGGGCTGCTGCTCGCCACCCTCGGTGGCCTGGCCGGAACCGGCCAGCAGTTCCTTCTCCCACTCGGCCAGCGGCTCGCCGCCGGCCGGCTTCTCCTCGCCACCCTCGGAGGCGCCGTTGTTGCGGCCGCTGCGGGCCATCAGGCCCTCGGCAACACCATCGGCGACAACGCGGGTCAGCAGCGCGGCGGAGCGGATCGCGTCGTCGTTGCCCGGGATCGGGTAGTCGACCTCGTCCGGGTCGCAGTTGGTGTCCAGGATCGCGACAACCGGGATGCCCAGCTTGCGAGCCTCACCAACGGCGATGTGCTCCTTCTTGGTGTCCACGATCCACACGGCGCTGGGCACCTTGGACATGTCGCGGATACCGCCGAGCGTCTTCTCCAGCTTGTCCTTCTCGCGGGTCAGCATCAAGATTTCCTTCTTGGTGCGACCCTCGAAGCCACCGGTCTGCTCCATGGTCTCGAGTTCCTTGAGACGCTGCAGACGGCGGTGAACGGTCTGGAAGTTGGTGAGCATGCCGCCCAGCCAGCGCTGGTTGACGTACGGCATGCCGACCCGCAGAGCCTGCTCGGAGATCGCTTCCTGCGCCTGCTTCTTGGTGCCGACGAACAGGATCGTGCCCCCGTGGGCGACGGTCTGCTTGATGAAGTCGAACGCACCATCGATGTAGGTCAGCGTCTGCTGCAGGTCGATGATGTAGATGCCGTTGCGCTCGGTGAAGATGTAGCGCTTCATCTTCGGGTTCCACCGACGGGTCTGGTGCCCGAAGTGCACGCCGCTGTCGAGCAGCTGCTTCATGGTGACGACGGCCATGGCCTGTGTTCACCTCTTGAGTCGGGCGCGCCCATCACCGGGCGCGCGTTTGAGTTGCCGCGACGAGCCGGGTGACTCGCCGCCCTGGTGCCCGGCCCAGATCCCCCACCCACCCCCTGGAACAGGGGCGGGACCGCGAAGGACCCGGTGGCCTGCCGACAGGGACCCGGAAGCATCCGGAACCACCTGAGCGGCGGCCTACGCGCGGGCACGCGTAGTCGGTTCGCGCGGACACGAAACCGCGTGGACAGTGTACTGGACGCGCAACCCACCACCCGACCGCGCACCGGCAGTTGTCCACAGCGGTCCGGTTTGTCCACAGATTCGCCGTCGCTCCTGGTCATCGACGACTCGGGCGGTCCACGTTGGATCCATGCGAATCCTGATCGCGATCCTCTCCGGGGCCGCCCTGGCCTGCTCCGCCGCCCTCACCGCGGCGGCCGCCCCACCGGCATCGCCGGCACGGTCCGCCGAGCCGAGCTCAGCTGCGGGTTTCGGCTGGCCGCTGGCCCCGCCACCCGCGGTGGCACGGCCGTTCGAGGCGCCCGGTTCGGCGTTCGGCCCGGGACATCGCGGAGTCGACCTGGTCGGCGAGGCCGGACAGCCGGTGCTGGCCGCCGCCGACGGAGTCGTGGTGCACGCCGGCTGGCTGGTCGACCGCGAGGTGGTGTCGGTCGAGCACGCCGGAGGACTGCGCACCAGTTACGAACCGGTCGCCCCGGACGTCGCCGCGGGCGACCGGGTCGCGCGGGGTCAGGTGATCGGCCACCTGGAACCCGGGCATCCCGGCTGCGCGACCCTCGCCTGCCTGCACTGGGGCCTGCGGGACGGCGAGCGCTACCGGGATCCCCTGGAACTGATCGCACCCGGCCGCGTGCGGCTGCTGCCCTGGTGACGCGGCGATCAGCCGGGTTCGGTCAGCTTCGTGCGCAGGCGCAGGACGGCTCGGGTGTGCAGCTGGCAGACGCGGGATTCGGTGACGCCCAGGACCCGGCCGATCTCGGCGAGGGTGAGGTTCTCGAAGTAGTAGAGGGTCACCACGACCCGGTCCCGCTCGCTGAGCCGCTCGACGGCCTCGGCGAGCTGGCGGCGGCTGTCGCGATCGACCAGGGCCGCCACCGGATCCTCGGCGCGGTCGTCCGGCAGCGTCTCGGCCAGCGACGCCTGCGCGTGGCCGGCGCCGATCAAGTCGTCCAGCGCGACGACGCTGGTCATCTGCAGCTGCGCGAAAAGCTCGCGCAGCTCTTCGAGGGACAGTTCGAGCTCTTGGGCGAGTTCCGCGTCCGTGGCCGTGCGCTGGAGCTTGGCCTCCAGGCGTTCCAGCGCCCGTTCCACGTCGCGCGCGCGGCTGCGCACCGAGCGCGGCACCCAGTCCTGGGCGCGCAGGTCGTCGAGGATCGCACCTCGGATGCGCTGCATCGCGTAGGTCTCGAACTTCAGCCCGCGCTCGGGCTCGAACTTCTCGATCGCGTCGACCAGGCCGAATATCCCGGACTGGATCAGGTCGGAGATCTCCACGTGCGAGGGCAGGCCGGTGCCCACACGTCCGGCGACGTACTTGACCAGCGGCGCGTAGTGCAGCACCAGCCGGTCGCGCAGCTCCTGGGTCGGCCGTTCCCCGAACGCCTGCCACAGCGCGACGATGCCTGCTTCGACCTCGTCGCCGCTGCGCTGGCCGTTGGTTCCCCACGCCGACTCGACGGTGGCCAGCGCGAGCGCACCGGGCAGCTTCGGCCGGTGTCCGTTGGCCGCACCGTTCTGGTCGCGGGCGCTCACCGGTGCCGAGTTCGATCTCGCGGCCACCGTGTTGGCGCCGCCCCCGGCATGGTCAGGAACGGGGGTGGGTTCGGTCATGGATCGCCTTCAGCCGTTCAACGGTCACGTGGGTGTAAAGCTGGGTCGTTGCGAGCGTAGCGTGACCAAGCAACTCCTGAACGCTACGGAGGTCTGCGCCACCTTCCAACAAATGGGTCGCAGCCGAGTGCCGAAGTCCGTGCGGCCCGAGATCGGGTGCGCCGCCGACCGCGCCGACGGCGTCGTGCACGGTCCGCCGCGCTGCCCTGGGATCGAGGCGTCCACCCCGGACTCCCAGGAACAACGCTGAGTTTGACGGGTCACGCAGCAGTTTAGGCCGCCCGCTGTGGAGCCATCGACCGAGTGCCGCATCGGCGGGCAGGCCGAACGGCACAGCGCGCTCCTTGTCGCCCTTGCCGATGACGCGAAGCACACGTCTTTCTCGGTCCACATCGCCGACGTCCAGTCCGCACAGTTCGGCCACCCGAACACCGGTGGCGTACAGCACTTCCACGACAGCGTGATCACGGAGAGCAACCGGATCGCCCTGCTCGGCGCCGGACGCCGAAGCGCTCATCGCCTCGCCGGCCTGGTCAGCGCGCAGGACCGGCGGCAGCCTGCGCGGACGCGAGGGAACGGCCAGCCTCGGGCCGGGATCGGTGGGAAGCAGACCGGTTTTGAACGCCCACGCCGTGAACGCGCGCGCGGATGCCGTCCTGCGGGCCAGCGTCGATCTGCTGACACCCGCGCTGTGCTGGGTGGACAGCCATTCCCGCAACACCGACAGGTCGAGTCCGCGCACCCCGGCGTCGCCCGCGACCCCGGCCAGATGGGCCAGCAGCGAGACGACGTCGGTCACGTATCCGCGCACGGTGTGCGCGGAGAGCCCGCGTTCGAGTTCGAGGTGCCGCTCGAAGGAGTCCACAGCGGAGCGCAGCTCTTCAGGCAGCCCGGCCCGAACCTCGCGGAGGTCGGGTCGGCTCGCTCGCGCGGGACGTCCACCGGTCATGCCCTCGACGCTCGTCGCAATCGATTCTCCGGTCAAGCATCGCCACGCGAATTGCGCTGTTTCAGAACTCACGTTGCGAAATCATGCCATTACGTGTTGTCACGAAAATCGCTGTGCAGGACGGCTGTCCGCGACCGAACACGCAGATCGGAGTCGGTTTCGCCTTCCATTCTCCGGAATTTCTTTCACTTACCTTTCCTCAATCTTTCTCCTCAACTCGTGATCGCAATCCACCCGCTTTCCGTCCGTTTCGCGAAACCATCGAGTTCCAGCTCGACGAGCACGGCCCGCACGCGCCCCAGCGGCAGCCCGCAGTCACGGGCGAGCTCCTCGTTCCCGGCCGATTCCACGCCCCTCAGCGCGTCGTGAACCCGCCTCGCGTCGGGGTGCAGCCGGTCCGTGGCGCGCGACCGGGCCGCGACCTCCTCCGCCGGGCTCACCCCCAGCGGACTGAGCAGCTCGACGACCTCCTCGGTGCGGGTGACCAGCACCGCCTGCCCCGAGCGCACCATCGCGTGGCAACCGACCGAGTTCTGCGAGGTGACCGGTCCCGGCACCGCCAGCACGGGACGCCCCAGCAGATCCGCGGTGTTGGCGGTGTTGGACGCACCGCTGCGCGCACCCGCCTCCACCACGACGGTCGCCCGGCCCATCGCCGCGATCAGCCGGTTGCGCACCAGGAACCGGTGCTTGCGCGGTGGCGTCCCCGGCGGGTACTCGCTGATCACCGCGCCCTGGTCGGCGATGGCGCGCAGCAACCTGCCGTGCCCGGCCGGGTAGTCCACGTCCGCACCGCAGGCCAGGAACGCCACCGTGCGCCCACCGGCCGACAGCGCGCCCCGGTGCGCCGCACCGTCGATGCCGTAGGCCGCACCGGAGACCACCGTGAACCCCGCTGCGGACAGGTCGTGGCCGAACTCCGCCGCCACGTGCTCGCCGTACCCGGACGCCGCGCGAGCGCCCACCACGGCCACCGCGCGCTCGGTGCACTCCGCCGGCTCAGCCCGCCCGCGCACCCACAGCGCGAGCGGCTCGGCCATGTCCGGCAGCTCCATCTCGCGTGCGCCGGTGATCTCGGAGAACGCCTCCCACGGCCAATTCGGCCGCTCCGGGATGAACAGTCGGAGCCCCGCCGCCTCGCCCGCCCGCAGCAGCCGCTCGCCCGAGACGGCATCGCGCCTCGCCTCCACCTCCGCCAGCACCGCCTCCGGTGCCCGCCGCCGCACGATCGCGTCCACGGCACCCCGCGCACCGCGTTCGGCGACGAAGCGCACCAAAGCCCGTGCCGGTGGCTCGGCCACCGCCGACAGGAAAGCCCTGGCCTGCAGCAGTTCCTGCCTGGTCTTCTCGCTCAGCGAAGCCCACGCACCCATCACACAGCCCTCCTGTCCCGGAACTCCAGCGCGGCGGCGACGTGATCCGCCATCGGCCAAGGACTCGCGTCGAGATCCGCCAGCGTCCACGCCACACGCAAGCACCGGTCGGCTCCGCGCGCGGTGATCGCTCCCGCCTCCAACCCACGTTCCAGCAGAGCCGTCGTCTGCTCGGGAAGCGCGAACTCCTTGCGCAAGACCGGGCCTGGGACCTCCGTGTTGGTGTGCCAGCCGTGATCGGCCCACCGCTCCCGCGCCATCGCCCGCGCCCGCTCGACCCGCTCGCGCACCACCGCCGTGCTCTCCGGCTCAGTACCCGCGCCCGTGCTCATCGCCGAGATCGGCCGGGTGCGCACCCGCAGGTCCACCCGATCCAGCAACGGACCGGACAGCTTGCCCAGGTAGCGCCGCCGAGCCTGCGGAGCGCACTGGCAGTCCAGCTCGCGAGGCGGCGCGCAGGGGCACGGGTTCGTGGCCAGCACCAGCTGGAACCGCGCCGGGTAGCGCAGCGTCCCGTCACGACGGGCCAGCCTGATCTCTCCTTCCTCCAGGGCCGTGCGCAACGCCTCCAGCCGCTTCGGTCCGAGCTCGCACGCCTCGTCCAGCAGCAAGATCCCCCGGTGCGCCCGGCTGACGGCTCCCGGCCTGGCCAGTCCCGTGCCCCCGCCGATGAGCGCCGGGATCGACAGCGACGGGTGCGGGGCCACGAAGGGCGGTCTGCGCACCAGGAACTCGGTGGACTCCTCGCTCAGCGACCGCAGGGCCGTGACCTCCAGGGATTCGGGAACGGTCAGTTCGGGGAGCAGCCCGCACAGCCGCTTGGCCAGCATCGTCTTGCCGGTTCCCGGCGGCCCCACCATGAGCAGGTGGTGGCCACCGGCGGCGGCGACCTCCAGCGCCCAGCGCGCTTCCGGCTGACCGAGCACATCGGACAGGTCCGGCACGTCCTCGCTCCCAGGCTCGACCACCGGCGGCGGGTCCTCGCGCAGCTCCGCCAGCTCGCGCAGCCAGGCGATCACCTCCCGCAGGTGCTCGGCGCCGAGGATCTCGATGCCGTCCACCAGGTGCGCCTCGCCCAAGCCCTCCACCGGCACCACAGCGCGCCGGACACCCGACCGGCGAGCGGCCAGCAACGCGGGCAGCAGCCCTCGCACCCCGCGCAGCCGACCGTCCAGGGCGAGCTCGCCGAACAGCACCGTGCCCCGCAGCCGGTGCGGCGGCACCTGCTCGCTGGCGGCCAGCACAGCGCAGGCCAGCGCCAGGTCGTAGGACGTTCCGCCCTTGGGCAGGGCGGCCGGCGACAGCGCGAGCGTGATGACCCGGTCCGTCGGCCACTCCTCCCGGCAGTTCTGGATGGCCGCGCACACCCTGTTCTTGGCCTCCTTCAGGGCGCTGTCGGGCAGACCGATCAGCTGCACGGAAGGAAGCCCGGAACGCACGTCGGCCTCGATCTCCACCAGCACTCCGTCGACCCCGAACAGGGCGACCGCCCACGTCTTGCGCAGCGCCATCTCAGAACACCCCCTCGAGGTGCTCGACGCGCGCGGTCTCCCCCGGGGGCCACAGCACCGAGACGACGTCGAAGCGGACCCGGCAACCGACCAGGTCGCGCTCGGAGAGCCACGCCCTGGCCACACCCCGCACCCGGGCGATCTTGTCCGGGCCGATGGCGTGCAACGGGCCGCCGTAGTCCACCCCCGATCGCGCTTTGACCTCGCAGAACACCACGACGTCCCCATCGGTGGCGACGATGTCGAGCTCACCGCGCGAGCATCGCCAGTTGCGGTCCAGCACGATCAGCCCGCTCCGCTCCAGGAGCTCGGCGGCCATCCGCTCGCCGACCCTGCCCAGCTCGTGCCTGCGCCCGCCCGCCAGGTGATCGGACAGCGGCGCGGTGATCTTCTCGGTGCCCACGGGAACCTCCTCGGGAATCGAATCGACGATTCCCGTTCCGGAGGGGTGAAAACTGCTCAGCACCAACCATTCCGGGAACGGGATGAACTCCACGTTGCCCATCCCGAGCTGAAATGCCAAACAGATTTCCGAATCTGTGGATGAATTGATCCCCTGTGGACAATCAGTGCTACACCTACGTGTGGTGGATTTCGTGCATCCGGGTATTCGTGAATCACGCTCGATCGCACTGCGCGCACGAAAAAGCCCGGACGGTCGAATTCGACCGTCCGGGCGTCTGCGACGTGTTCCGGGTTCCCCTACGACCCGAAAGGCCCGTTCTCCGGCAACCGGAGATCGGGCTTGTCCAGCTCCTCGACGTTGACGTCCTTGAACGTGATCACCCGAACGTTCTTGACGAACCTCGCCGGGCGATACATGTCCCAGACCCAGGCGTCGGACATCGACACCTCGAAGTAGACCTCCGAGTCGGAGTTGCGCACCTGCACGTCCACCGCGTTGGCCAGGTAGAAGCGCCGTTCGGTCTCCACGACGTAGGTGAACTGACCGACGATGTCGCGATACTCCTTGTAGAGCTGCAGCTCCATCTCGGTCTCGTACTTTTCGAGATCCTCGGCGCTCATCGGTGTGCGAGCCCTTCTGCGTTTCCGTTCGGACTACAAGGCCTCATTGTCCACCACTTCCCCCTTCGAAGCATCGAACAAACCGGGCTTGCTGGTCACAGCGCGCGGCGAGCGCATCCCGTGCTTCGCGGCGGCGGCCACCACGTTGGCGTAGGACCAGCGGTGCTGGTCGCACGGCCCGTGCTCGGTCATGCGCGCCGAGTGCAGCGGTGTGCTGTAGCCCTTGTGCTCGTCGAAGGCGTACGCCGGGAACCGCTCGTGCAGCTCACCGGCCATCAACCTGTCCCGGGTGACCTTCGCCAGCACCGATGCCGCCGCCACGCACGCCGCGACCAGGTCGCCCTTGACGACAGCGACGCTCGGGGTCGCCAGGCCCTGCACCTTGAAGCCGTCGGTGAGCACGTAGCCGGGATGCTCGGTCAGCTGCGCCACCGAACGGCGCATGCCCTCCAGGTTGGCGACGTGAATGCCCAGCGCATCCACGTCCTCGGCCGGGATCACCACGGTCGAGCAGCTCAGCGCGCGGGAGGTGATGCGGTCGTAGAGCCGCTCGCGGTCGGCCTCGGTCAGCACCTTCGAGTCGGTCAGGCCGTCGAAGCGCTTCGCATCACCCGGCTTGAGCACGCACGCGGCGACCACCAGCGGCCCGGCGCACGCGCCGCGCCCGGCCTCGTCCACACCGGCGACCGGGCCCAGCCCTCGGCGATCCAGGGCGCTCTGCAGGGCCCAGTTGCCGCTGCTGCGCCGGATCACCGACCGGGGTGGCCGGAAGTCCGTCACCGTCACTTCGATGTCACTCCGACTGCCGTCGATTGCTCACTGCACCGACGAGCCTACGACCCATCCAGACCGCGGGGAACGCCGCGGCGAAACCCACGCCCAGCGGCAGCCCGCCCTGCCAGGCCGGCGCACCCAGCGCCGTCGACTGCGGGTTGGGCTCCGGGATGCTCTGCCAGCGGGTCGGCGGCAGCACGATGACCTGCGCCTTGCCGATGACGTTGTCCACCGGGACGGCGCCGTTGGTGCCGCCACCGCCCTGAACGCGGGAGTCGGACGAGTCGTTGCGGTTGTCACCCATCACCCACAGGTGCCCAGCGGGAACGGTCACAGGCGCGAACTCGTCCTGGCCGATGCCGCGGCCCGGCTCCCAGTACACGTAGGGCTCGTTGAGCGGCTTGCCGTCCACCAGGACCCGGTTCTGCGGGTCGCAGCACTCGACGGTCTGGCCGCCGACGGCGATGACGCGCTTGACGAAGTCCTTCTCGTCCGGTGCGCCGAAGCCCAGCAGCGCGGCCGCTCCCTGGAAGAAGCCCGCGACCGGGTTGGTGGTCTCCTCGGCGGTGAACTCGTTCTGCACCCACGGCTGCGGACCGCGGAAGACCACGACGTCACCGGGCTCGGGTTCGGAGAACTGGTAGGAGACCTTGTCGACCAGCACCCGGTCGTTGTTGCAACCGGTGCAGCCGTGCAGCGTCTGCTCCATCGACTGGGACGGGATCACGTACACCCGGGCCAGGAACGCCTGGATGAGCACCGTGAGCACCAGGGCGGTCACGATCAGGATGGGCAACTCCACCCAGAAGGAAGACTTCTTCTTGCCCTTCGACTTCGGGTGTTGAGTCCCCCCGCCGGGAGCACCCTCACGGTGCTCCGAGTCTTGGGGCTCTTCCGCTGATCCGCTGCGCATGACGTCGGCCACTCGGCCAGGCTACTTGAACCGGCTCAGGGTCCATCGCGCTCCCCCAGCGCGGCGGACCGGGAAGCCCGCCCGTTTCCGCCTCGATGACGTGCGATTTCCCGGAACATCCCGTTCCGCGGTCAGCGCCGGCACTCGCTGGGCCTGCATTGATCACCCGAAGGTGGACAGCAGAAGGGCCCGGACGCTTCCGCGGCCGGGCCCTTCAGAACTGCAACGTCTCGCGTCGATCAGGACGCCGAAGCGGTCTCCCGCTTCTCCTTGATCTTCGCCGCCTTGCCGCGCCGGTCGCGCAGGTAGTACAGCTTCGCCCGCCGGACATCGCCGCGCGAGACGACCTCGATCTGCGCGATGTTCGGGGTGTGCACCGGGAAAGTCCGCTCCACACCGACACCGAAGGAAACCTTGCGCACGGTGAAGGTCTCCCGGATGCCATCGCCCTGGCGGCGGATGACTGCGCCCTGGAAGACCTGAGTCCGCTCGCGCGAACCCTCGATGACGCGGACGTGAACCTTCAGCGTGTCACCGGGCCGGAAGGCCGGGATGTCGGAACGCAGCGACTGGGCGTCCAACGCGTCCAGGGTGTTCATCGGTGGTCCGTCCTCATCCGTGTCGAAGGCACCCGTGTTCTCACATGTCGATGACCCGACCTGGAAGGTGGGCACCGCCCGACACGGGGTGAACTTGCTCTTTGCGCATGTCGAACCAGGTGGCTCGACTGCATCAACCTGTCCAGTGTGCCAGATCCGCATTTCGTCGCCCGATCCGACCCCTTCAACGAGGGGCTCAGCGCGACGCGTCTCCGGTCTCACCGGCATCGCCGGAAGCATCCGACGCGCGCAGTTTATCGAGCTGTTTCCGGTCGGCCTTATCCAGGTCCCCCTCGGGCAACGCCGAGAGCAGCTCCGGCCGCCGGTGGTAGGTCCGCTCCAGCGCCTGATCCCGCCGCCAGCGGGCGATCGCGGCGTGGTTGCCCGAGCGCAGGACGTCGGGAACCGGACGCTCGCGCCACACCTCGGGACGGGTGTAGCAGGGACCTTCCAGCAGACCGTCGGAGAAGGAGTCCTGCTCCGCCGACTGCGGGTTTCCCAGCACCCCGGGCAGCAGCCGCACCACGGCCTCGATCATCGTCAGCGCGGCGACCTCGCCGCCGACCAGCACGTAGTCGCCGATGGAGACCTCTTCGACTGGCATCCGGGTGGCCGCGTCGTCGATGACCCGCTGGTCGATGCCCTCGTACCGGCCGCAGGCGAAGACCAGCCACGGGTCTTCCGACCAGCGCACGGCGGTCTTCTGGTCGAACGGTCGGCCGGCAGGCGTGGGCACGACCAGCCGGGGCGTGGCCTCCTGCGCGGCGCAGACCTCGTCGAGGGCCTCGCCCCAGACGTCCGGCTTCATCACCATGCCCGGACCGCCGCCGTAGGGGCTGTCGTCGACCGCGCGGTGCACGTCGTGGGTCCAGTCGCGCAGGTCGTGCACGCCGACGGAGATCCGCTCGCGCTCGATGGCCTTGCCCAGCAGCGCTTCTCGCAGCGGGTTCAGGTAGTCGGGGAAGATCGTGATGACGTCGATGCGCATGGTGGCCTCGTCTGGGAAACGCCCCGTGAACGGGTGCGCTGCGGTGGATCCTCGCGAGCGGCGAAGCCGCCCCCGCACCGCACGCACAACTGCCTCGGCTGCCGGCTAGTCCAGCAGCCCTTCGGGCGGGTCGAGCACGACCCTGCCGCCCTCGAGGTCGACCTCGGGGACGATCGCGGAGACGAACGGGACCAGGGCTTCGCGTTCGCCCTCCTCGGCTTCCGGGTCCGCGATGGTGATCGCGAGGAGTTCGCCCGCGGGCGAGTGCAGCACGTCGCGCACCACGCCCACGTCCTCACCGGAGACCAGGGCCGCGCGCAGCCCGATCAGCTCGGTGTCGTGGAACTCGTCGGGGTCCTCCGGTGACTCGGCCGCGTCGGCGGAGACCGTCAGCAGCGCACCGCGCAGCTCCTCCGCGGCGTCCCGGCCGTTCACGCCCTCAGCGCGCACCAGCAGCCGCCCGGCGTGCTGCCGGGCGGCTGTCACGGTGAGGCTCTGCGCGCTCTTGTTCCTGCTCTGACCGGCTCCTCGGCGCTTCAATCCGAGCACCGAACCGGGAACGAACCGCAGCTCCGGGCTGTCGGTGAGCACCTCGACGACGAGCTCGCCCCGCACGCCATGCGGCCGCACCACGCGCCCCACTGCGAGGGCCTCCGGCTGAAGTTCGTTCATCCCGATCAGCGGTCGGTGTCGACCACGTCGACCCGGATACCGCGACCACCGATGCCGGTCATCACGGTCCGCAGCGCGGTGGCGGTGCGCCCGCCGCGTCCGATGACCTTGCCCAGGTCGTCCGGGTTGACGTGCACCTCGAGGGTGCGACCACGTCGGGTCGTCAACAGCTGGACGCGGACATCGTCGGGGTTGTCGACGATGCCGCGCACCAGGTGTTCAAGCGCGTCCGAGAGGACCGTCACGCCTGACCGTCCTCGGACTTCTGCTCGGCAGCCTTGTCCTCGGCCTTCTCGTCGGCCTTGTCCTCAGCCTTGGCCTCGGACTTCTTGCCACCCTTCTTCTTCGGGGTGGTGGCCTCGACGGTCGGCTCCTCGCCGGCGGCGGCGAGAGCGGCCTCGAACAGCTCCTGCTTGCTCGTCTTCGGCTCGGCGACCTTGAGGGTGCCCTCGGCGCCCGGCAGGCCCTTGTACTTCTGCCAGTCGCCGGTGATCTCCAGGATGTTGCGCACCGGTTCGGTCGGCTGCGCGCCGACACCCAGCCAGTACTGCGCCCGCTCCGAGTCGACGATGATGCCGCTCGGGTTCTCCTTCGGGTGGTACTGACCGATCGTCTCGATGACCCGGCCGTTGCGACGGGTGCGGGCGTCCGCGATGACGATGCGGTAGTGCGGCTCCCGGATCTTGCCGATCCGCGCGAGCTTGATCTTCACAGCCACGGGTGCTGGTGCTCCTCAGACTCTCATTGATGCTCCGGTGAGCGATGCGCCAACCGCGTGGGGCAGCGATTCGCACAGCTCGTAGGTCAAATCGCCGGCAAGAGGTGAGAGGGACCCCTAGCAGCGAACAGCAACCCATTCTGCCAGACACCCTGCACAAGCGACGACGGGGGCACCCGCAGCAGAACCGCGTCCGGCAACCGGCGAAGCCCGATTCTCCTCGCCCGCTCCTGCGGTCGGCACCACCGGGGGACGTCTGACACCCGTCAGTCGGGCAGCAGCCCCAGCGAGACCAGGAGCAGCCCCAGCGCCGGGAGGAAGTTGTTGACCTGATGGGCGATCACGCTGGCCGTCAGGCGGCCGGTCACCATCCTGGCCAGACCGATCGGGATGGTGATCACCAGCAGCAGCCAGGTGCGGGCCGGCTCCAGGTGCCCGATCGCGAACACCGCGGTGCTCAGCACGAACACGTTGAGCTGGCTCCAGCGCAGCCGCTCCATCGCACCCCACAGCAGGCCGCGGTAGAGCAGCTCCTCGCACAGCGGTGCGACCAGCCAGACGTGCAGGAACACCAGCACCGCCACCACCGGCGGCAGCCGGACCCCGTCCAGGACGCTGCTCACCGTGGACGTCTGGCCCGGATCCGCCCAGTGCGTCCACAGCATCGTGGCGATCGTCGTGGTGACCAGACCGACGCCACCGATGGCCAGCCCGGTCCTGACGTCCGACCAGCGCCACTCCAGCCCGAAGTCCTGCACCGGGCCGTTGCCGCGCAGCACGGTGATGAGCACCGCCACCCCACCTGCCAGCAAGGTCGGCAGCACCAGCATCAGCACGATGGACCACACGCCCGGTACGCCGAACGCGGCGGCCAGCACCACCGAGGTCAGCACGAACACCGCTTCGGCGAAGAAGAACGCCCCCAAGCCCCATCGGTGCGTGCGCACCGGCGGATCGGCAACCCAGGTGCGACCACCGGGTGCCGGATCGCCGACTCCGGATTCTTGTGTTGAGTGCACGAGCGCCTCCGTGATGCCGAACAGCGGATCGACGACCCGCGTGACGATGTCGGCTGACACCGGCGGAAGCCGTCAGACTACTGCGGTGCCGGGCCGGATCACGATCACCACGTCCCGGGCGGAGTGTTCATCCGGCCACAGCGAACAGCAGGAGTGCCGGCAGGAAGTTGTTGGTGGCGTGCGCGACCATGCTCGCCGACACCCGGCCGGTGATCATCCGCGCCATGCCGATGGCCAACCCGCCGATGAACAGCACCGGCGTGCGCCACACCTCCTGGTGTATCAAGGCGAAGATCACCGAGGTCAGGATGAGGATCACGACGCGCGGGATCCGGTAGTGCTCCATCGCGCCCCACAGGGCACCGCGCATCAGCAGCTCTTCGGTCAGCGGCGCCCCCAGGAACGCGAACAGCGCGAACAGGAACAACCAGATCGTCCGGTCCCCTTGCATCAGCCTGGTCAGGTCGGATTCCGGTGGCGGTCCGGTGAGCGCGATGACCACCAGCGTCACCATCCACGACCCGAACAGGGCGCAGAGCCCGCAGATCAGGCCGACCTTCACGTCGCGGCGCCGGGGCAGGATGCCGAAGTCGGCGCGCAGCCCGTGACCCCGCCACCAGGAGAAGATCGCGGGAATCAGACCGAGCAGGATGTTCGGCGCGAACGCGAGCAGCAGCAGCGGGCCGGTGTTCGGCGGTTGCGTGGGGTTGAACCCGCCGTCGGGCTCGCGCACGGCGCCGAGGATGACCACGGCCAGGTAGTAGCCGCCGTATCCGAGGAAGAACGCCGCGAACCCCCAGGCCAGCGAACCCCGTCTGGCCGCTTCCAACTGCGCCTCCCAGAACTTGGGGCGCATGTCGGCGGTGCCGTCCACCCGACGCATCGGTTGAAGGTAAGGATCTCGCTTCTCCCCCACAAGACGCTCCCCTCGACCTACCAACCCTAAGGGTTCGCACACGGGAACGCTGTTTCGCCGAGCGGAGGCGGAAACGATTGCGGGGACCGTTTTCAGACTGTTCGAAGAGCTAGAAGACCTTGCCGCCTAGCAGGATTCGACTCGGCGAGCGGAGGACGTCCAGGTCCTTGCGGGGGTCCGCGTCGTAGCACACCAGGTCGGCGAGGGCGCCGTGCTCCAGGCTCGACCAGCCCAGCCACTCGCGCGCGCCCCAGGAGGCGGCGCTGAGGGCCTGCTCGGTGGACATGCCGACCCGGTGCAGCGCGGCGACCTCGTCGGCCAGCACGCCGTGCGGGATGCCGCCTCCGGCGTCGGTGCCCGCGTAGACCGGGATGCCGGCCTCGATGGCCTTGGCGACCGTGCTGTCGGCGCGCTCGTAGAGGGCGGTCATGTGCGTGGCGTAGTCCGGGTACTTCGTCGCGGCGGCGGCGAAGCCCGGGAAGTTCTCCACGTTGACCAGAGTCGGCACGAGCGCAGTCCCGCGTGCGGCCATCAGTTCGACGGTCTCGTCGGTCAGGCCGGTGCCGTGCTCGATGCAGTCGATGCCGGCGTTGATCAGGCCGGGCAGCGCGTCCTCGCCGAACACGTGGGCGGTGACGCGGGCACCGAGCCGGTGAGCGGTGTCGATGGCCTCGGCCAGCACCTCGTCGCTCCACAGCGGTGCCAGGTCGCCCACCGAGCGGTCGATCCAGTCGCCGACGAGCTTGATCCAGCCGTCGCCGTAGGCGGCCTGCTCGGCGACCGCGGCGGGCAGGTCCTGCTCGTCGTCGAGGTCGTCGGACAGCTTCGGGATGTAGCGCTTGGGGCGCGCCAGGTGCTTGCCCGCGCGGATGATGCGCGGCAGGTCGTCGCGCTGCTGCAGCGGCCGGGTGTCGATCGGGGAACCGCAGTCGCGGATCAGCAGGGTGCCCGCCTCGCGGTCGGTCTCGGCCTGGCTGACGGCCTCGTCGAGCTCGACCGGCCCCTGGGTGCCGATGCCGACGTGGCAGTGCGCGTCGACCAGACCGGGCAGCACGTATCCGCCGTCGAAGACGGTATCGGCGCCGGCGACCGGTTCCAGAGAGATCCGGCCGTCGGCGATCCACAGGTCCCGCTGCGCGCCATCGGGCAGCACCGTGGCGCGCAGGTGCAGCGCCGTCACTGGTCCTTCTTGCCGAAGTTCAGCTTCGACGGGTCGAAGCCGGGCGGGAGCTGGTTGGCCGTGGGGTCCAGTTTGGACAGATCCGGACCGGCTCCGCCGCCCATGCCGGGCATCCCGCCCGGGGGGAGGCCGGGGAGGCCGCCGGGCATGCCCTTCATGCCCTTCGGCGGGGTCGGGCCGCCCTTGCCCTTCTTGCCCTTCTTCCCCTTCTTGCCCTTGCGGTTCTTGCTGCCGCCGCCTCCGCCGCCGAAGCCGCCGAACTGGCCGGCCATCCGCTGCATCATCTTGCGGGCTTCGAAGAACCGGCTGACCAGGTCGTTGATGTCGCCGACGGTCACGCCCGAACCGCGCGCGATGCGCTGGCGGCGGGACGCGTTGATGATCTTCGGGTCAGCCCGCTCGGCCGGCGTCATGCCGCGGATGATCGCCTGGATGCGGTCGAGCTGCTTCTCGTCGAAGTTGGCCAGCTGGTCCTTCATCTGGCCCGCGCCCGGCAGCATGCCCAGCAGGTTCTGCAGCGGCCCCATCCGGCGCACCGCCTGCATCTGCTCCAGGAAGTCCTCCAGGGTCAGCTGGCCGGTGCCCAGCTTCTCCGCGGCCTTCTCGGCCTGCTCCTGGTCGAAGGCCTGCTCGGCCTGCTCGATCAGGGTGAGCATGTCGCCCATGCCCAGGATCCGGTTGCCCATCCGGTCCGGGTGGAAGACGTCGAAGTCCTCCAGCTTCTCGCCGCTGGAGGCGAACATGATCGGCTGGCCGGTGACCTCGCGGACCGACAGCGCGGCACCACCGCGCGCGTCGCCGTCGAGCTTGGTCAGCACCACGCCGGAGAAGCCCACGCCGTCGCGGAACGCCTCGGCGGTGGTCACCGCGTCCTGACCGATCATCGCGTCCAGGACGAACAGGATCTCGTCCGGCTTGACCGCGTCCCGGATGTCCGAGGCCTGCTTCATCATCTCCTCGTCGACGCCCAGCCGGCCGGCGGTGTCGACGATGACGATGTCGTGCTGCGCGCGCTTGGCTTCCTCGATGCTGTCGCGGGAGACCTGCACCGGGTCGCCGACGCCATTGCCCGGCTCGGGAGCGAACACCGGAACACCGGCACGCTCACCGACCACCTGCAACTGGTTGACGGCGTTCGGGCGCTGCAGGTCGCAGGCCACCAGCATCGGCGTGTGGCCCTGACCGGACAGCCACTTGGCGAGCTTGCCCGCCAGCGTCGTCTTGCCCGCACCCTGCAGACCGGCGAGCATGATCACCGTCGGCGGGGTCTTGGCCAGCTCCAGGCGACGGGTCTCACCGCCGAGGATCGTGACCAGTTCCTCGTTGACGATCTTGACGACCTGCTGGGCCGGGTTCAGCGCCTGCGAGACCTCGGAGCCCTTGGCCCGCTCCTTGACACCCTTGATGAACCCGCGCACGACGGGAAGCGCCACGTCCGCTTCGAGCAGGGCGATGCGGATCTCCCGCGCGGTGGCGTCGATGTCGGCTTCCGACAGCCGCCCCTTGCCGCGCAGGTTCGTCAGGACCGAGGTGAGCCGGTCGGAGAGAGTGTCGAACACGGGTTCACGGGCTCCAGAGTCGATGGATGTACCTGGGTACCTATGCGAGGGTAACCGACCGGTTGTGAAGACCCATTTCCTCGGTTTGCTCAGCGGTGCGGGTAGCGGAACCTGACACGCCTCCTGGCTCCGGGATCCGCGACTCATGTATGCCAATACACGACGCTGCGGCCGTCCTCACCAGGAGACGTGTCAGAACCCGCGGCGGTGCGAGCTGCGAGGGTGGCCTCGCAGCTCGCGGCTGCGCCGCTTGCAGGCGAACCGAGAAAACTCGGGCCTACGCTCCGGTGTGCCGCAGGTCGCGCTTGGGTCCGGTGCGGTGCTGCTGGGGCGAGCGCTGAGCGCTGCCCTGGCCCTTGCGGTGCGGGCGCGGCTTGGTGTCGCGGTCCCGGTTCCCGGCGGGGCGGCGCGGGCGGCGGCTGATGATCTCACCGTCCGCACGGGTGATCTTCAGACCGCGACCGGCGACCTGGGTGGTGCGCAGCTTGCTCAGCAGCTCCTCGGACAGGTCCGCGGGCAGCTCGATCAGCGTGTGCTCGTTGCGGATGTCGATGTGCCCGATGTACTTGCTGGGCACACCGCCCTCGTTGGCCAGCGCACCGACCAGCGCGCGCGGGGTGACCCGGTTCCGTCGGCCGACCTCGACCCGGTAGGTCTCGGTGTCGGCGTTGTTGCTGTGGAACGCCGGACCGTCGCGGCGCGCCGGCTCCGGCTCGGCCTCAAGCAGCAGCGGGCGCTCGCCCTGGGCCATCGCGGCGAGGGCCGCGGCGATCTCCGAGGCGGGCACGTCGTGGGTGCGCTCGTACTCGTTGACCAGCTCCTGGAAGACCTCCAGGCCGCCCTTGGCCAGCGTGTCGGTGATGCTCTGCGCGAACTTCGCAAGTCGGCGGTCGTTGACCGCGTCGATGCTCGGCAGCTCCATCTGGGTGATCTGCTGACGGGTGGCCCGCTCGATCGCGCGCAGCAGGTGGCGCTCGCGCGGGGAGACGAACAGGATCGCCTCGCCGCTGCGCCCGGCACGACCGGTGCGGCCCACGCGGTGCACGTAGGACTCGGTGTCGTGCGGGATGTCGTAGTTGAGCACGTGCGAGATGCGCTCGACGTCGAGACCGCGCGCGGCCACGTCGGTGGCCACCAGGATGTCGATCTTGCCGTCGCGCAGGTGACCGATGGTGCGCTCGCGCTGGGCCTGGGCGATGTCGCCGTTGATGGCCGAGGCGCTGAAACCGCGCGCCTGCAGCTTCTCCGCGAGTTCCTCGGTGAGCTGCTTGGTGCGCACGAACACGATCATCGCGTCGAAGGTCTCGACCTCGAGGATGCGGGTCAGCGCGTCCAGCTTGTTGGAGGCGCGCACCGGCACGTGCCGCTGGTTGATGTTGGTGGCGGTGGAGGTCTTGGTCTTGACCGAGATCTCCGCCGGGTTGTTCAGGTAGTTCTGCGTGATCTTGCGGATGCCCTGCGGCATCGTCGCCGAGAACAGCGCGACCTGGCGCTGGCTGGGGACCGACTGCAGGATCTTCTCGACGTCCTCGATGAAGCCCATGCGCAGCATCTCGTCGGCCTCGTCGAGCACCAGGTTCTTCAGCGCGCTGAGGTCCAGCGAGCCCTTCTCCAGGTGGTCGATGAGCCGGCCCGGGGTGCCGACGACGACGTGCGCGCCGCGGCGCAGACCCGCCAGCTGCGGGCCGTAGCCGGTGCCGCCGTAGATCGGCAGCACGTGGAAGCCGGGCAGGTGCGAGGCGTAGCGCTGGAACGCCTCGGAGACCTGGATGGCCAGTTCACGGGTGGGTGCCAGCACCAGGGCCTGCGGCTTGGTGGTGGTCAAGTCCATGTTGGACAGAATCGGCAGCGCGAACGCGGCGGTCTTGCCGGTACCGGTCTGCGCCAGGCCCAGCACGTCGCGGCCTTCCAGCAGCAGCGGGATCGTCTGCTCCTGGATCGGCGACGGGGCCTCGTACCCGATCTCGGCCAGCGTCTTCTGGACGCGCTCGTCGAGTTCGAGTTCAGCGAAAGTAGGCATGCGGAAAGCGGGTCTCCCTAGGTGGGTCGGCGGTGGGCTGATCGCGGAAAAAGGTCCGGCGCCACCCCGCGCGTGCTGACGGGGTTGTGCGTCCACTCGGTGGCGTGCGGCGAACCTGCTTGGACTCCGCTTGCGCTTGTCGAACCGCGCGCTCCACCCGACGCACACCCTGTTGCCAGTGACCCGCAGCTCGAAAAATCTCAGCCTGGCGCAGCGACATCTGGCCGCAGCACCGGTGGTCCAGGGTAGTCATCGCGATCAGTTGATGTCGTCCCGCCCCTGCCCAAGGGGACGCAGGTCACGTCTCGACGTCCAACCGCAGGCCACCGGCCACCTGGGAACGGGTGAAAAGGTGCACCCGGCGCCAACCGAGCAGACGCTCACCGTCCAGCAGGCGCCGGTGCATCCGCTCGGCCCGCAACACGTGCCGCTGGAAGGAGCTCGACCGGATCAGCCTGCCGCGCGCCCGCTGCCCGTCCAAGGCCGTGTCGGCGTCGGCGTGCAGCCACAGCAGCACCGTCCGCCGCCCGCTCAGGCATGCGAAGACCAGCAGCATCAGCCGCGTGCTCGCCCTGGTCGCGGGCTCGTGCGCGACCACCGGACCGCGGCTGACCAGGCACGCCCACAGGATCCGGGAGCGGTGCAGCAGGTGCACCAGCGGCCGGTAGTAGCGGTACGGGACGCCCGGCGACAGGGCGCGCAACCTGGCGCGCACCTGCTCGGAATCCAGCCGGACCACGTCCTCGGCCGAGCGCATCTTGGCCAGCACGGTGCTCTTGCCCGCGCCGGGGACACCGGCGAGCACGACCAGCGAACGGCGGCCCACCCGCACCGAAGGCGTCGGGTCGGCAGCGACGGGAGATGCGTCCGAAATGTCCACCAGGACTCCAGATTACGCGCTCCCGATCATGGAAGTAGGGGAAGTGATGACCGCCGCACCGACGAGGAGGCGGCCTGCTCCCCTGAGCAGGCCGCCTCGTCGAACTCCCCGGTGCGTTACGGGGTCCCGCACCCGGTTCACACGTGGGAGGCCCCAGTCCCCCGCCTCCCACGTCCCCCCTGCGATCGCGGAGCCCCGCGAAGCCCGCCCGACCCCCAGTACGGGCGCGATCCCCGGTCCTCCCTGATCACCGCGTCGCACCACGAAGTCTGCCCGCACCAGCGCCGCAGCGAGACCGTGAAGCTGCCCGAATGCGCCTGCGTAGTTGTACGCAACCGCCACCGGGGGAAGCTGCCGACGAACACGACAAGAGCGCCTCCCGGCTCTCGGCCGGGAGGCGCTCAATCGGGTCTGATCAGGTCAGATGGCGGCGACGCCGGTCTCGCCGGTGCGAACCCGCACGACGCTCTCGACCGCGGTCACCCACACCTTGCCGTCGCCCACCTTGCCGGTGCGGGCGGCGTTGACGATCCCTTCCACGACCTTGTCCACGTCGGTCTCGTCGACCAGGACCTCCACGCGGGACTTCTCGATGAAGTCCACCGAGTACTCGGCGCCCCGGTAGACCTCGGTGTGGCCCTTCTGCCTGCCGTAGCCCTGGGCATCGCTCACGGTCATGCCCAGCACGCCGAGCTTGCCGAGCTCATCCTTGAGATCGTCCACCTTCTGAGGCTGAACGATCGCGGTCACCAGCTTCATGCGCGGCTGCCCTCCAGCTTGCGGTCTTCGACGTCGCCGGGCGAAGCCGAGGCACGGCGAGCGGATCGGTCATCACCGTAGTGATACGCGGTCTCCGCGTGCTCAGTCTCGTCGATACCGGCGGCCTCGTCCTCCTCGCTCAGCCGGAAGCCGATCGTCGCCTTCACGATCAGGGCCAGGACCAGGCTGAGCACGAAGGAGTAAATCAGCACCGCGAAGGCTCCGACAGCCTGCCGCCACAACTGATCCACACCACCGCCGTAGAACAGACCCGCCACGCCCGCCGGGGCCTCCGCCGAAGCGAACAGGCCCACCAGCAGCGTGCCCAGCAGACCACCGACGAGGTGGACGCCCACGACGTCGAGGGAGTCGTCGTAACCGAACTTGAACTTCAGGCTCACGGCCAGCGCGCAGGCCGCGCCCGTGATCGCACCGATCGCGATGGCGCCCAGCGGCGTCACCGACGAGCAGGCCGGGGTGATCGCGACCAGACCGGCCACGATGCCCGACGCGGCGCCCAGCGTGGTGGCGTGACCGTCGCGCAGCCGCTCCACCAGCAGCCAGCCCAGCATCGCCGCGCTGGTCGCGACCAGCGTGTTGACCAGGACGAACGCCGCGGTGTTGTCGGCGGCCAGCGCGGAACCGGCGTTGAAGCCGAACCAGCCGAACCACAGCAGACCGGCGCCGAGCACCACGAACGGCAGGTTGTGCGGCTTGCCGACGCCCTTGGGCCAGTTCTTGCGCTTGCCCAGCACCAGCACCAGGGCCAGCGCGGCCGCACCGGCGTTGATGTGGACCGCGGTGCCACCCGCGAAGTCGATCGCGGCCAGGCGGTTGGCGATCCAGCCGCCCACGCCGGTCACGTTGCCCGCGTCGTCGGTGTCGTCGAAGTCGAAGACCCAGTGCGCGACCGGGAAGTACACCACGACCGCCCACAGCGCGGCGAACAGCAACCACGGGCCGAAGCGCGCGCGGTCGGCGATGGCGCCGGAGATCAGCGCGACCGTCAAGATCGCGAACATAGCCTGGAAACCGACGAAGGCCAGCGACGGGATCGTGCCCGACAGCGAGTCCTCACCGAGCAGACCCGCCAGACCGAAGTTCTCGAAGGGGTTGGCCAGCAGACCCAGCCCACCGATGTCGGTGGCGAAGGCCATCGAGTAGCCGAACAGCACCCACAGCACGCCGACCACGCCGATCGAGCCGAGGCTCATCATCAGCATGTTCAGCACGCCCCGGGACCGGACCATGCCGCCGTAGAAGAACGCCAGCCCTGGAGTCATCAGCAGGACAAGAGCAGCGCTCACGAGCACCCATGCGGTATCGCCTGAATTCACATTG
Organism: Saccharopolyspora sp. NPDC049357; assembly: GCF_040677225.1. Classification (NCBI taxonomy): domain Bacteria; kingdom Bacillati; phylum Actinomycetota; class Actinomycetes; order Pseudonocardiales; family Pseudonocardiaceae; genus Saccharopolyspora; species Saccharopolyspora sp. NPDC049357. The sequence continues at coordinate 26,224 of NZ_JBFAQJ010000003.1, forward strand.
CCTCCCCGTGCGAACCGAGTTGGGCCGCATCCTGGGGAATGTCTGTTTCCGGCGAAGCGTCCTGCTGTAACGCCGACGTGAAATGTGACCCACACCCTGTTACGGGGACGTGCACACGTCAATTCCGTGTTACGCGGCCGATCACCGTCGGGACCTGGACGGGCCTGCCGACGGAGAGCCCGAACCCCAGCCAGCCCGCTGAGCAGGCCAGGATGAGCACCAGCGGCAGCGTCCACGCGCCGGAGACGTCGTGCAGCAGACCGATGAGCAACGGGCCCACCGAGGCGATGAGATATCCCCCACCCTGGGCCATACCGGACAAGGCGGTCGTGGTGTCGCTGTCCGGCGAGCGCAGCCCCAGCAGCGTCAGCGCCAGGCCGAACGCCGCACCTTGGGCCAGGCCCAGCACCGCCACCGCGGGCCACAGCAGTCCGGTGGGGCCGAGCAGGATGCCGCCGAAGCCGGACATGAGCATCAGCGACAGCACCACGATGATCGGGCGCTGGTCGCGCAAGCGCCGGCACAGCACCGGGATCGACATCGAACCGGCGGCCTGGATCGCCGCCTGCACGCCCAGCGCGAGACCGGCCAGCTCCGGGCTCATCCCCCGGCTCTGCAACATCGTGGGCAGCCAGCCGAACACGACGTAGGCCAGCGAGGACTGCAGGCCCATGAAGAAGGTGAGGTGCCACGCCAGCGGGCTGCGCCACAGGATTCCCGGGCTGACCGGCTTCGGCGCGGCGACCGCGCTGCCGCGCACCGCGACCAGGCTGATCACCAAGGCGACCAGCACCGGAACGGCCAGCAACCCCAGCGGCGCCCGCCACTCGGAGCCCAGCGCGTGCCCGATCGGCACCACGGCGGCGGCCGCGAACGCGCCACCCAGCGTCAGGCACATCGTGTAGACGGCGGTGACCACCGGGACCGTGTGCGGGAAGTCGCGCTTGATCAGGCCGGGCACGGCGACGTTGGCGACCGCGATGCCCGCGCCGACCACGATCGTTCCCGCCAGCAGCGTCGGGATGTCGCCGAAGGCGCGCAGCGAGTTGCCGATCAGCAGCACCACCAGGCAGCCCAGCAGCACGCGTTCATCGCCGAAGCGCTGGCGCAGCCGCGGCGCGACGAACGCGAACGCGCCCAGGCACACCACCGGCAGGGTGGTCAGCACGCCGCTGAACGTGCCCGAAACCCCGAGGTCTCGCTGGATGCGGTCCAGCAGCGGCGCCACCGCCGTGAACGGTGGCCGCAACGCCAGGGCCACCAGCACGACCACGACCACGGTCACGATGGCGGTGACCCGCTGGGTCCGCGGCGTTCCCCCCTGGACTCCGGTGCCCACGCGACGTTCCTTCCCGAAAGAGCTGGTCAGACTGCGACGAGACCCGCTCAGCGGCGTCGCGGGCTCAACTCAACTACATGGAACGCCCGTACCACAAACTCTCGCGCAGTGAACCTGCACACCCAGCGCGGAAATGCTCCCGAACACCCCAAAACCCGCCACCACACGCCTCCTCCCCTGGAGAGCCACCATTCGAATTTCGCGCGAAATTCGAATCCGAAAGATCCCGGTCGAATTTCGCGCGAAATTCGAATCCCCTGGCCGAAGGTGACCCGGGTTCGGTTTCCGGGGACGAGGAAGCCCCCGGCCAGCTGTGCCGGGGGCTTCCTCGTGCGGGTCGGGCTCGGGTCAGTTGAGCAGTGCGTCGACGAACGCTCCCGGCTCGAACGGGGCGAGGTCGTCCGCCCCCTCGCCGAGACCGACGAGCTTGACCGGGACGCCGAGCTCGCGCTGGACCTGGAAGACGATGCCGCCCTTGGCGGTGCCGTCGAGCTTGGTCAGCACGATGCCGGTGACGTCGACGACCTCGGAGAACACCCGGGCCTGCATGAGCCCGTTCTGCCCCGTGGTGGCGTCGAGGACCAGCAGCACCTCGTCGACCTGGGCCTTCTTCTCCACGACGCGCTTGACCTTGCCGAGCTCGTCCATCAGACCGGTCTTGGTGTGCAGCCGTCCGGCGGTGTCGACCAGCACCGCGTCCACGGCGCTGTCGCTACCCCGGCTGACCGCCTCGAACGCCACGCTGGCCGGGTCGGCGCCCTCGTTGCCGCGCACCACCTCGGCGCCGACGCGCTCACCCCAGGTCGCCAGCTGCTCGACGGCGGCGGCGCGGAAGGTGTCGGCGGCACCGAGCAGCACGGTCCGGCCGTCGGCGACGAGCACGCGCGCCAGCTTGCCGGTGGTCGTGGTCTTGCCGGTGCCGTTGACGCCCACGACCAGCAGCACCGCCGGCTTGCCGCCGTCGGCCGGGTCGCCGTGCGGCAACGCGCGCACCGAGCGCTCCATGTCCGTGCCGAGCGCGTCGACGAGAACCTCGCGCAGGACGGTGCGGGCCTCCTCCGGGCTGCGCACGGCGCGGGAAGCGATCTCGGCGCGCAGCCGTTCGGTGATCTCGGTGGTGGTGGCCGCACCCAGGTCGGCCATCAGCAGGGTGTCCTCGATCTCCTCCCAGGAGTCCTCGTCGAGGTCACCCGCGCCGAGCAGGCCCAGCAGGCTCTGCCCGAAGGTCGTGCGCGAGCGGGACAGCCGGCCGCGGAGCCGTTCGAGACGACCGGCGGTGGGCTCGATCTCCTCCACCTCGACGGCGGGCGCCTCGGGCTCCGGCGGAGCCGTGGGCTGCGCGGGAACCTCCGGTTCCGCGACGGGTTCGGCCGTCGTGGTGTCCTCGGGAAGTTCGACGTCGACGATGCCGCGCCGCTCGGTGTCGCGCGGGACCGCGGCGTCGTCACCGACGCCGGGCTGCCCCTCCACCTCGGTGCGCTCTTCGACCGGGTGCTCCGGCGCGGCGGGTTCGGCCTCGGGCTCGGCGGTCGCGGCGCCGCTGGCGAAGCTGATGCCGCTACCGGTCTGGTAGCCGCCGCCCTTGACGGCGGTGGGCGCGTCGGCTTCGTCCTTCTCGCGCAGGCTGATTCGCCGACGACGGTTGAGCACCACACCGGCGACCACGGCGAGAACCAGCACCACCGCGACAACGACGACGATCAGAATCAGGGTTTCGGTGGTCACCCACCCATCCTCCCACCTGCTCTAACCGCCTCCTCCAGGCACCTGCCGGGCGGTCACGTGAGCAATTCACCAACAATGGCCACAGAGTGCTTGCTTTTTCATGCCCGTGTGCAATACACCACAGGTGTGCGCTGGTGGCGAGTGGTGGGGCTGCTCTCGGGAACGTCGATGGACGGCATCGACGTGGTGGCTGCGGAGCTGCGCCTCGACGGCGAGACGATCGAGCTCCGCCCCCTCGGCGACCGCACCCTCGACTACCCCGCCGACCTGCGCGATGACCTCCTCGCCGCGCTGCCTCCCGGCGATCTCGACGCCGAGACCTTCTGCCGCCTGGACACCCTCGTGGGCAAGTCCTTCGCCGACGCCGCGCTCCTGGGCGTGGACCTGGCGGGCGGCGAAGCCGACTTCGTCTCCTCGCTCGGCCAGACGATCTACCACTGGGTCGAGGGCGGCCGTGCCCACGGCACCCTCCAGATCGGCCAACCGGCCTGGATCGCCGAGGCCACCGGCCTGCCGGTCATCTCCGACCTGCGCACCCGCGACGTCGCCGCCTCCGGCCACGGCGCTCCCCTCGCCGGTGTCCTCGACTCCCTCTGGCTCGGAGATTCCGGATTTCAATGGAAATCGGAGACCGAAGTTCCATTGAAATCGGGTGCCGGAATTCCTTTGCAATCGGGGACGCCGGGTGCCCCGGTGGCGCTGAACATCGGTGGGATCGCCAACATCGCCGTGGTCGGCGGACCGGAGCCGCTGGCCTACGACACCGGTCCCGGCAACGCCCTGATCGACCTCGCCGCGCAGCAGCGGACCGGGAAGCCGCAGGACACCGACGGCGCGCTGGCCGCCTCCGGCACCGTGCGCGAGGACCTGCTCACGATCCTGCTCGACGACGAGCACTACCGGCTGCCCGCGCCGAAGTCGACCGGCAAGGAGCACTTCAACTCCGCCTACCTCGCCCGCGCGCTCGACGAGCTCGGCGAGCCCGTCTCGGACGGCGACCTGCTGGCGACCCTGACCGAGCTGACCGCGCGCACCATCGGCGACGCGTGCCGGGCCGAAGGCGCCGCACGCGTGGTCGTCGCCGGCGGCGGTGTGCGCAACCCCGTGCTGCTGGCAGCTCTTCGCCGACAGCTGGACGTCCCGGTGCTGGTCAGCGACGATCTCGGGATGCCCTCCGACAGCAAGGAAGCCCTGCTCACCGCGCTGCTCGGCTTCCTGACCTGGCACGGGCTCCCCGGCAACGCACCCGGGACCACGGGGGCCGCCGGTCCCCGAATCCTGGGCAGCATCACACCGGGCGCGACCGGCCTGCGCCTGCCCGAACCCGCCACCACCCAGCCCCGACGGTTGATCATGCGGTCCGCCGCAACGAACTAGGAGGCCAGATGCGATCGCTCGACCTCGTCGTGATCGGGTTGTACCTGATCGCGATGCCGGCCCTGGGATTGCTGCTCAGCGGCAAGCAGAAGAGCTCGCAGGACTACTTCGTCGGCGGACGGCAGCTCCCGTGGTGGGCCGTGTGCTTCTCGGTGGTGGCCACCGAGACCTCGACGCTGACCGTGATCAGCGTGCCGACGGTGGCCTACCTCGGCAGCTTCACCTACCTGCAGCTGGCGATCGGCTATCTGATCGGCCGCATCGTGGTCTCCTTCGTGCTGCTGCCCCGCTACTTCGCCGGAAACCTGGTGAGCGCCTACGCCTTCCTCGGCCAGCGCTTCGGGACCGGGCTGCAGGGCACCGCGTCGGTGACGTTCCTGATCACCCGGCTGCTCGCGGACGGCCTGCGGCTGTTCGCCACGGCGATCCCGGTGAAGGTGATGCTCGCGGCGTTCGACGTGCACCTGTCGTACTGGCAGATCATCACGCTGCTGGCGGTCCTGACCGTGATCTACACCTACTTCGGCGGCATCAAGGCCGTGGTGTGGGTCGACGCGATCCAGATGTTCGTCTACATCGGCGGCGCGGTCCTGGCGGGGATCATCCTGTTCGGCAAGCTCCCCGGCGACTGGTTCTCCACGGCGATGGCCGAGGGCAAGTTCCAGCTGCTGGACTTCACCTCGTCGATCATCACCGATCAGTACGCGTTCTTCACCGCGGTGATCGGTGGCGCGGTGTTCGCGATGGCCTCGCACGGCGCCGATCAGCTGATGGTGCAGCGCCTGCTGGCCTGCAAGGACCTCGAGGACGGCCGGCGGGCGCTGATCGCCAGCGGTGTCGTGGTGGCCCTGCAGTTCGGGCTGTTCCTGTTCATCGGCACCATGCTGTGGGCGTTCTTCAAGGGCGCCACCCCGGACTCGATGGGGCTGGCCAGCTCCGACGAGCTGTTCCCGCGGTTCATCGTCAACGACCTGCCGCCGGGTGTCTCGGGGCTGTTCATCGCCGGCATCCTCGCCGCCGCGATGAGCACCCTGGCGTCCTCGCTGAACTCGCTGTCGACCTCGACGGTCAGCGACCTCTACCAGCGGCTGTCGAAGAAGCCGCTCGACGACGCGGCCGTGCTGAAGATGGGCAAGCTGTGGACGCTGGTGTGGGCGGTGGTGTTCGTGGTGTTCGCCTCGATGTTCACCAGCACGGAGAACCCGGTGGTCGAGGTCGGTCTGAGCATCGCCAGCTACACCTACGGCGCGCTGCTGGGAGCGTTCCTGCTGGGACTGCTGGTCAAGCGCGCGCGGCAGACCGACGCGATCATCGCCTTCGTCGCGACCATCGCGGTGGTGCTGTACTTCGTCATCGGGGTGAGCTTCCCGGACGGTGAAGGCGGCGAGACGTCGCTGGCCTTCCCCTGGTACACCCCGCTGGGCGTGATCGTGACCCTCGTGGTCGGCGGCCTGCTGTCCCTCCGCCACAGCCGCGACGCCGAAGAACCCGTCCCCGAAACCGTCTGACCCCGGATTACCCCGGTAATCAGGTGCCCGATTACCGGGGTAATCCGGGTGTGGCACAGGCGCGGCCCCCGGTGGTGAGCTCACCGGGGGCCGCGTCGTGCCTGCGGATCAGGCGAAGGCCAGGGGGAGGAGGCCGACGAGGAGGACCAGGACGAACGCGGCGATGCTGATGCCGATGGTCAGGCCCAGGCCCGGGGTGTCCTGCGGGGTCGGGCCGATCGCGCCGTCCATGAAGACCATCGCCGGGGGCTTGTAGTAGACGTCGAGCTGCTGGCCGGCTCCGACCGGGATCACCGCGGTCGCGTAACCGACCTTCCACAGGTAGTTCACGTGCACCCGGATCTGGTGCTGCCCGGGTGGCAGGTCGATCGGGTTCTTGCCCCAGGTCAGCACCGGACCGGGCTGACCGTTGATCGTCACCTGCGGCTTGAACAGCAGGAATGCCAGCATCAGCCAGTGGTACGAGCAGTCGATCAGCAGCCGTCCCATGCCCGGCGGAGGCGGCGGGAACTGCGGCGGCATCTGCTGCTGCGGCATCTGCTGGTGCGGCGGCACCTGCTGCTGCATCTGCTGCGGGGGCATCTGCGGCATCGGCCCGGACTGCGGATACCCGGGTCCCTGCTGGGGGTAGCCCTGCGGCGGGTAACCCTGCTGCTGCGGATAGCCCTGGGGCATCGGCTGCTGCGGCATCGGGCCGGATGGCGGACCGTAGCCGGGGGGCACCTGGGCGCCCTGCTGCGGATACGGCGACTGCCCTGGCGGGGGGCCGTACGGGTTCGTCATCAAGATCTCCTAGTGCCTGCCTCGGTCCCCGCACTCGGGGTGGTGCTCGCGGGAGCACGACGCCGACTCCTCGCCCGGTGAGATGCCGGATCACGCCCATCTTCGCGCATGCGTTCCCCTGCCCCCAACCCCCCATCCGCAAGGCCTGCGCACAGCCCTTCAGGACCGGTGGCAACGCGCCGATCAAGGAGCAATGGGGATGTTCGTCCACAGGAGCCGGGCCGGATCGGGAACCGCGCACGACTCCGAGCACCGGGAGTTCCAGAGCAGGCTGGACGCCTACGCGGTCGGCGACCTCGACGACGTCGACTGGTTGATGATGCGCACGCACCTGGCCGAATGCGCCGACTGCCAAGCCGACATGCGCCGCCCCGAGCTGTGGAACCGCGCCGCACCGCAACGCATCACCGCTGATCACGACGTGCGGCGGCAACGACACCGGGAGACCGCGCCGGGCTGGACGCTGGTGCTCGGCGTCGTCCTGGTGGCCGCGCTGGTCGCCTTCGGCGTCGGCTACTCCTGGGGCGCCATCTAGTCCAGGACCGAGGCGACGTCGCCTTCTTCCGGGGCGCCCTCGGGCTCGGGTTCGTCGGGCTTCTGCTCCGACTTGCCCTTCAGGCGCTGCGAGATGACCTGGGTGATGCCGTCGCCGCGCATCGTCACGCCGTAGAGCGCGTCGGCGATCTCCATGGTCGGCTTCTGGTGCGTGATGATGATCAGCTGCGAGGTGGCGCGCAGCTGGTCGAGCAGCGTGATCAGGCGCCTCAGGTTGGTGTCGTCCAGCGCCGCCTCGACCTCGTCCATCACGTAGAACGGCGAGGGGCGGGCGCGGAAGATCGCCACCAGCATCGCCACCGCGGTCAGCGACTTCTCGCCACCGGACAGCAGCGACAGCCGCTTGACCTTCTTGCCCGGCGGACGCGCTTCGACCTCGACGCCGGTGCTGAGCATGTCGCCGGGGTCGGTCAGGGTCAGGCGGCCGTCGCCACCCGGGAACAGGACCTTGAAGACGACCTCGAACTCCTTGGCCACGTCCTCGAAAGCCGAGCTGAAGACCTCCAGGATCTTCTCGTCGACCTCCTTGACCACGCTGAGCAGGTCGCGGCGGCTGTCCTTGAGGTCTTCCAGCTGGGTGGACAGGAACTTGTAGCGCTCCTCCAGCGCCGCGAACTCCTCCAGCGCCAGCGGGTTGACCTTGCCCAGCAGCGACAGGTCCTTCTCCGCGCGCTTGGCGCGCCGCTCCTGGGTCGCGCGGTCGAAGGGCACCGGCGGCGGGGCGCTGACCTCGTCGCCGCGTTCCTTCGCGGCTTCGTACTCGGCGACCTCGGCGGGACTCGGCGGCACCGGGACGGTCGGGCCGTACTCGTCGACCAGGTCGTCCAGGCCGATACCGAAGTCCTCGATGATCTTGGTTTCGAGCTGTTCGATCCGCAGCCGCTGCTCGGCGCGCACCACCTCGTCGCGGTGCACCGCATCGGTCAGCTTCTCCAGCTCACCGGACAGCTCGCGGACGCGGGCGCGGACCACGCCGAGGGCCTGCTCGTGCTCGCTCTGCTTGGCCTGCGCGACGTCTCGCTCCTCGGTCGCGGCCTGCAGCGACACCGTGATCCGCTCCAGCGCGGTCTCGGCGCCGTCGACGACGGCGCGGGTGACGCGGGCGGCGCGTTCCCGGGCCTCGCGGGCGGCCGCGGCGCGAGCGCGGGTCTCGCGCTCGTGACGTGCGGCGCGGCGCAGCTGATCGGCCCGGCCCTGCACGGCTCGGGCGCGCTCCTCGGCGGTGCGCTGGGTCAGCCGCGCGTCCATCTCCTGCTGGCGCACGGCCGTGAGCTCGGTGGAGAGGCGGTCGCGCTCGTCGGTGTCGGGCTCGGCGGCCTCTTCCTGCTCGTTCTTCACCGCGTCGAGGCGCTCTTCGAGCTCGGCGAGCTTGGTCAGCGACTGGTCGCGGGTCTGCTCGACCTTGACGCGCTGCTCGGAGATCCGCTCGACCTCCGAGGTCGCGTTGCGGGCGGCGCGTTGCAGGCTCGACAGCCGCTCGGTGCTGCGGGCGCGGGCGACCTTGGCCTCGTTGATCTGCTCCTGCGCGGCACGGGCCTCGGCGCGCCGCGACTCCTCTTCGGCACGGGCGCCTTCCAGCGCGGCCGAGTGCTGCTCCAGCCTGCGCTCGGCCGCGGCCAGCTCGTTCTCGGCCTCGTCGACGGCGGCGCGGACCTCGATGACGCTCTGCTTGTCGTCCGAACCGCCGGTGGCCCAGTGCGCGCCGAGCACGTCACCGTTCGAGGTCACCGCCCGCACGCTCGGGTGGGCCTGCACGACTTCCCGCGCGGCGTCGAGGGTGTCGACCACCACGACCTGGTCCAGCGCGCTGAGCACAGCCCCCCGGAGCTCGTCCGGGGCGGTGATCAGGTCCACGGCCCACCGGGCGGAACCGGGCAGCTGCGGCCAGTGCGAGCGGTCGACGTCGGCGTCGGAGCCGATCACCACGCCGGAACGACCCGCGTCATCGGACTTGAGCAGGTTCAGCGCGGTCACCGCGTCGGTGACACCGCGCACCACGACCGCGTCGGCGACCGCGCCCAGCGCGGCGGCGAGCGCGGCCTCGGCACCGGTTTCGACGGTGAGCAGCGCGGCGACCGATCCCAGCAACCCGGGCACCCGGTCACCGGCGGCCAGCAGGGCACCTGCGCCGTCCTTGCGCTGCAGGCCCATCGACAGGGCTTCCACCCGCGCCTTCCAGGACGCGATCTCGCGTTCGGCGGCGCGCTCCTGCTTGACCAGCTCCTCCACCCGCGCGCGGGCGGCGTCGCGCGCCTGCGCCGCGTTCTCGCGGCGTTCCTGCAGGCCGGCGTCGTCGGAGTCGTAGCCGCCGCTCTCCTCCTCGGCGTCGGCCAGCGCGCCTTGCGCCTCCTCGGCGCGAGCGGTGGCCTCCTCCAGGGATTCGCTGAGGCGCTCGATCTCGTCGGCGCTGTCGCTGACCTTCCCGCGCAGCGACTCGACCTGCCCGGACAAGCGGGCGGCGCCTTCGCGGCGGTCGGCGATGGCCCGCACCGCCGCCATGTGGGCCTGCTCGGCCTGCTTGAGCTGCGATTCCAGTTCGGAGCGGCGCTGCACCACGTCTTGCAGGGCTTCGCGCGCCTCCTCGACCTGCTCGCGGAGCTCGACCTCCTGCTCGGCGGCCTCCTCGGCCTCGGCGTCGAGCTGGTCGGGGTCGCGACCGGAGCGCTGCTCCTCGGTCTGCTCGGTGAGGTGCCGGTGCCGTTCGGCGGCCAGCCGCAGCGTGCCGCGCAAGCGCTCTTCCAGCGCCGAAAGCCGGTACCAGGTCTCCTGGGCCTTGTTCAGGCGCGGCGCGTCGGCGGCCACCGCCTCTTCGAGGGTCTTCTCCTCGGACTGGGCGAACTGCAGGGCCCGCTCGACCTCGGTGCGCTTGGCGCGCGCGGTCTCCTGATCGGCCTCGTCGCGGGCCAGGTCCGCGCGGGCCGTGACCAGGTCGTCGGCGATCAGCCGGAGCCGGGCGTCGCGCAGGTCGGCCTGCACGGTCTGCGCCTTGCGGGCGATCTCGGCCTGCTTGCCCAGCGGCTTGAGCTGCCGCCGCAGCTCGCTGGTGAGGTCGGTCAGACGCGTCAGGTTGGCCTGCATCGCGTCGAGCTTGCGCAGCGCCTTTTCCTTGCGCTTGCGGTGTTTGAGCACACCGGCGGCCTCTTCGATGAGGCGGCGGTTCTCGTCGGGCTTGGCCTGCAGGATCGACGCCAGCTGCCCCTGACCGACGATGACGTGCATCTCGCGGCCGATGCCGGAGTCCGACAGCAGTTCCTGCACGTCCATCAGCCGGCAGGTGTTGCCGTTGATCTCGTACTCGCTGGCGCCGTCGCGGAACATCCGGCGGGTGATGGAGACCTCGGTGTACTCGATCGGCAGCGCGCCGTCGGAGTTGTCGATGGTCAGCGTGACCTCGGCGCGGCCCAGCGGGGCGCGGCCCGCCGTGCCCGCGAAGATCACGTCCTCCATCTTGCCGCCGCGCAGGTCCTTGGCGCCCTGTTCGCCCATCACCCAGCGCAGCGCGTCGAGGACGTTGGACTTGCCGGATCCGTTGGGTCCGACGACGCAGGTGATGCCGGGTTCGAAGCGCAGCGTGGTGGCCGAGGCGAAGGACTTGAACCCCTTCAGCGTCAGGCTCTTGAGATGCACGGCTGCCGTCGACCTTCCCGTCGGTTACGCGATCACGTCCGCGAGACTCTACCGTCGATCGGGCTCCGCTCGACGCAGAACCGCTGGTTCAGCGCTCATCGCAGGATCCTCCGGCCGGCTCCGGTGGGGAAAATGAGCTTCCCGATGCATGAGGAACGGCGTCCAACACCTGACTCGCTCTCAGTCATGACCTTCTGCTTGGTCGGAGCGGGTTGTCGGTGGTCGCTGTCATAGTCCGGGTGTGAAGATCATGGTGCAGGTGAAGCTGATCCCAACGCCGGGGCAAGCGTCGGCGCTGGAAGCGACCCTGCGCACGGTCAACCGAGCCGCCAACGACGTTTCCCGGACTGGTTTCGAGCGTTGCGGTCTTCGTGGTGAGGTCAAGCGGCTGCGGTCGGAGTGCTACGCCGAGCTCAAGGGCCGTGGGCTTGGCGCTCAGGCCGCGCAACACGTCATCAAGCGCGTCGCCGATGCCTACGCCACCCTGCGCGGCAACATCCACCGTGGGAACTTGGGCAGGCCAGGTTCGAAGCGACGTGTGAAGGCGGAATCGGAGCCGATCGAGTTCCGCCTGGATGCGGCGCACACATTCGACGATCGTTGTTTGTCGTGGAACTACGCCCAGCGCACAGTTTCGATCTGGACCATGCACGGGCGGCTGAAGAACGTCACGTTCGCCGCCTCGCCCAGCGATCTGAGAACCCTGGTCGAGCATCGTCGGGGAGAGTCTGACTTGGTCTTCAGGGACGGCAAGTGGTTCCTGCTCGCCGTCTGCGATATTCCCGAGCAACCGGAGTTCGAGCCTCGGGATTGGGTCGGGGTGGACCGGGGGATCAACAACCTGGCCACCACCAGCGATGCGACCAACTATTCCGGCCGCGGGTTGAATCGTTACCGCCGGTGGCATGCTCGGAAGAAGGCTGAGATCCAGGCCAAGCGCACCCGCTCCGCCGCACGCCTGCTCAAGAAGCGCGCCAAGCGGGAGTCGCGGCACGCCGCGCACATCAATCACTCGATCGCCAAGGACGTGGTGGCCGTCGCCCAACGCACCGAACGCGGCATCGCCCTCGAAGACCTCAAGGGCATCCGTGAGCGGGTCACGGTTCGACGCGACCAGCGGGCCACACTATCGTCTTGGCCGTTCCACCAGCTCGGCACGTTCATCGCTTACAAGGCGCAGCGTGTGGGGGTGCCGGTGATCGAGGTGGACGCGGCCTACACCTCGCAACGCTGCCCACTGCGGGGGTGTGGAGACACCGAGCGGGCCAACCGGCCCACCCGGGATTTCTCTTCTTGTCGTCGGGTGCGGTCTCGCTGGACCAGCTGACGTCGTCGCCGGGGTCAACGTGCGCGACCGCGCACGCTCGGCGTGGGTATTCGTAAACATGCCCCAACCCACCTAGTGGTGGGCGATGCGACCCGTCTCACCGCAGCCAGCCGTGAGACGAGAGCGCAAGCAAAGACCACGCGGACCGAGCCGCCTAGGGCTCGTCCTCAGGTCCAAGCAGTTTACCGCTCGACGAAGCCGTTCAGGCCGCCCTTGGGTTCCATCCACAGCTCGGCGACGTGATCCACCCGCCCGGGTGTGCGGTCGGAACGCAGCGCCTCCAGGAGTTTTTCGCAGTCTTCCCGCGGTCCCTCGGCGACGACCTCGACCCTGCTGGCGGGGAGGTTGGTGGCGCTGCCGACGAGCCCCAGCTCCAACGCGCGAGATCGCGTCCACCAGCGAAAACCCACGCCCTGGACCTCTCCGTGCACCCGCGCGATCAGTCGTGCCCGTTCCGATTCCGTCACGGTCCCCGATGATGCCGCGCCGACTCCGAGGTCACATCACCGGCAGCCGATCGAGATGAATCCGGCTGCCGGTATGATCCGCCCGATCCCGGCGCTAGCCGGTGACCGCGGGGGACGAGGACAAACCGACACGAGTTGGGGCACCGATGGACCCGTTAGACGTGGAAGACCCGGACGCCCGGCCGAAGCGGCTGGTGATGCTCGCCGCGTCCGGCATCGCGGTGGCCACGATCTTCGCGACGACGGCAGTCGTCGTGGCCGGCGCCGACAGGCGCGAGTCCGCGGGCCCGGACATCACCCTGCACCCCACCACCACGCGCACCAGCGCCACCTCGTACACGACGGCACCGCCGATGCCCCCGGGCCCGCCGATCACCGGCACCACGAGCTCGGAGACCTCCACCACCAGCGAGGAAACGTCGACCACGCGCAGCTCGTCGACGACGCCATCGGCGACGCAGGCACCGCCGCCTCCGGCCCCGACCACGACGACGCCGCGCCCGACGCCGACCAGGCCGGCGCCCACCCGCCCGTCTCCGACGCCGACCACGTCGACCGAGCCCGAACCGCCGGAGCCCACCGCCACGCACAGCCCCAGCTCGACCCAGACGTCGAACTGATGTCGCTGGCAGTGCACGCGTGCCGGTCGCTGTGCTCGTGGCACCGGACTCCCGCGCAGCTCGACGGGCTTCCGCTGCTGGCCTGCCGGGGCTGCGGTTCGCAGTGGATCCGCAGCGAGGCGTGGACGCCGATCGACCACACCGGCCGCATCCCCGACGACGTGCGCGCGGAACTCCGGCAGCGCTGAGTCAGCTGGGGTCGCCCTCCACGACGAGGTCCGCGCGGTGGCGAGTGCCCGCGACGAGGACGGCGTTGCGCTCATCGCTGCGGCGGACCCACTCGGCCGCGGCCTCCGGCGTCCGGCCGTAGTGGACGTGGCGGTCGATCAGCCGCTGCACGCGCAACTCGTCGTCGGGCGCGAGGAACCAGCACTCGTCGAGCAGCTCGCGCACCTGCGACCAGGGCGGGGTGTCCAGCAGCAGGTAGTTGCCCTCGGTGATCACCAGCGGGACGTCGGGCTCCACGACGATCTCGGCGGCGAAGGACTCCTCGATCTCGCGGTGGAACCGGGGCGCGAACACGGCCTCCGAGTCCTCCCGGATCCGCCGCAGCAACGCGACGTACCCGGCCGCGTCGAAGGTGTCGGGCGCTCCCTTGCGGTCGGCCCGGCCCAACCGCCGCAGCTGCTCGTTGGCAAGGTGGAACCCGTCCATCGGCACCAGCACGGCGGAGTCGGCGACCTCGCTCAGCACCCGCTCGGCCACGGTGCCCTTGCCCGCTCCGGGCGCTCCGGCGATCCCCAGGATCGCTCGCGTCCCGCTCTCCGCGAGGCGCTTCGCCCGCGAGATCAACTCCGCATACACGACCCCACCCTAGTTCCGCCGTCCCGCGCCTCGGTCGTCGCGACCCTCACCAGTGGGCGGTTTTGATCCGAACTGACCGGGCACACCGGACATCGATCGTGGACGGTTCGGACCAAAACCGCCCACTGCCAACGACACCACCCCGAGGCGGCCGGATTTCAGTGGAAATCGGGGTACGGATTTCCACTGAAGTCGTGAGCGGCGGAATCGTCCCAGACCTCGGCGAGGAGTTCCCGGACGTACTCGGCGAGACGGCCGTTGTCGGCCGGTGCGATGGTGCTCCAGGCCCGGCCGTCGCCGCTGCTGCGCACCACGTGCAGGTAGCGGCCGCGATCGGTGTCGTGGAAGGCCACCACGCGACCGGCGCGGGAGGGCTTGCCACGACCCGCGCTGCCCTCGGCCCCGAACTGACCGCGAATCCCCATGTTGTTGGCCATGTTCGCGACGTCCGCCGCGTCGTCGTGACCGACGCCGAGGATGCGCAGCTCATCGGTGAAGCCCAACGGGTTCCCCGCATCCGCGACGTCCGAGGCCTTGCGCAGGGCGCCGTTGGGCAGGCTGACCGCGCGCCCGGGACCGGGCGGCACGTCTCCGGCGACCGACACGGCGGCCTCGGCCAGCGAACCGCCCCGGATCGGAGTCATCTCGACCACGTCGCCGTCCACCACCGTCAGCAACCCTTCACCACCGTTCGCGCAGGCCAGCGCGCGGATCGGCCGGTCGGCCCAGATGCGGACGTCGATGCTGCGCTGCGGCCGGTCCAGCAGTCCGAGCAGGTCGGCGAACTCCACCTCGACCCGGTCGCGCTTGGTCTCGGCGAGTCGCTTGTGCCGCAACGACTCCCACGCCTGCGCCACGAGTTCCGCGCGCTCGGTGTAGGTGGAACCCGGGCTGGGCACGTCGAGGATGATGTGGCGCCGCTCGTCGAACCCGGCCGCCTCGCAGACGACGTCGAACTCCAGCGCGGACAGGTGGATCGGCTCGGCTTCGGCTCCGGGGCGCAACGTCAGTCCTGCTTCTCCGGCTCGGCGTCGTCGTCTTCGTCTTCGCTCTCGGTGGTCTCCGGCTCGACGTGACCCAGCACCGCGGGAGCGACCAGCCGGTCGTCGTCGAACGGGGTTTCCTCGGCGGTGTACTTGTTCTCGTGCTCGGAGTCCTCGCCCGGCTTCTCGCCGCGCGTGGCCGCAGGCGACATCATCGATCCGGGCGCGGGCCGGCTGCCCGGAGTGCCTCCCGCGGCCTTGCCCGCCACCGTGTCGCCCGGACCTCCGCCGATGGTGGCCCCGCCGCGCGCGGCGGGCGCCTTCGATTCGCCCGCACCGGGCACGACCTTGGGACCGGACGCGGTCGCCGGGAGCCGGCCGCCGATGGCCTTGCTCGCCGCGTACGCGCCGATCCCGGCCACCGCCGCGCCACCGGCGGCGATGCCGAGGACCGTTCCCGTGCTGACTCCGCCGTCGTCGGCCCCGGCCTGCGGGTCCGGATCGGCGTCGAACTCGGCGGCGTGCTCGTCCTCGCCCTGGTCGGGACTCTCCTGGTCACCGGGGCGTTCCTGGTCGCCGGGACGCTTCCCGGCGGGTGGCCGCTCACCGGGACGCTGCCCGGCCGCCGGCTGCTCGGCGGGCGTCCTGGGCGCACCCGGCCTGTCCCCGCCGACCTGACCACCGGTGACGGTGCCACCGGCGACCGCACCACCGACGACCGCGCCCGCGGCGAGGTCTCCCTGGAAGCCACCCGTGGCGGTCCCGAACGATCCGCTCCCGGCCGAGGGCGTGGTCCCGGACGCCGCCGGAACCACCGCGGCGGCGGGCATCGTCGGCAGCGGCTGGTAGGCCTGGGCCTGCTCGACCGAGGTGTCGCGGTAGTTCGACAGCGCCGCCTGCGCGGCCTGCTTCTCCGCCTCGATCTTCTTGGCTTCCTCGTCGTAGTCGCTCTCGTAGCCGAACCCGCCGCCGGCCCACTCGAAGACGTTCTCCGACTGCTTGTGCCGCAGCTCCTCGGCGTTGGGCAGCCGGTGCCGCGCCGACTCGTACCCACCGGCCTGCGCGTCGACGCTGCTCGCGGACACCGCGAGCGGATCGGGGGCGTCGCCGAAGGCCACGCTCTGCTGCCGAGTCGCCTCGGCGGCGAGACTGCCCGCGCTGCCCTCCCACTCGACGTGCAGCTTGCCGAGCTCGCGGCGCAACGTGTCGTCGAGGTCGACCACGACCTGCACGCACTTGTCGAGCGCGCGAACGGCGCCCTGCATCGCCTGGGTGCCCTGGCCCTGCTTGATCTGAGCGATCCACTCCTGCAGCTCGGGGATGTCCATCCCCTTGAAGCGGATGTCGCGGATCGGGTCGATGTAGGTCACGCAGCCCCCTAGCTCTGAGCCTGCAACGTGCTGACGGCGGAATGCGCCGCCGTCTGGGCCTTCTCGCACATCTGGTCTGCGTTCATGGCACCGGGCGTCTGCAGCTGCATGTTGACCCAGACCGTCTGGCCTTCCGCGGCGTCGACGAACGCATCGCAGCCGAGGCTCTCACCGCCGTTGATCTGGCTCTGCACGGCGCCGAATCCGTTGAGCTGGTACGTCTGCCGCGTTCCCGGACTGGAGTTGATCTTCTGCAGGAACATGTCGATGGCTTCGGGGATGATCCGCACACCGATGGCGAACCGCGCTGCACCGGTATCGCCGAGGTAGCCGCACCCGTTGTAGTTGCTGCCGTCCTTGGGCAACGGCTCTCCGGGCCCCACCTGCATTGATCTCGCCTGCTCGGCGCTCATCCAAGTGCACACGTCGGCATCCTGCTTGCCCGCGACGGGCAGGTCCTGCGGACGCTGCGGAAGGTCCATCGATTCGGGCTTCGGGGCGGGCGGCACCGGGTCGGGACCGTTGACCGTGCACCCGGCCAACGCGATCACAGCCGCAGCGGGGATCACCGCTGCGAACCGGCTACCGAAGCGCACCGGGATTCCCCTCACTGCGGTCCCCGCTTCGACTGGAACGAAGCGCTGATCTCTTCATCGGTGTACCCGTACTGCCTGGCGGCTTCGCCCAGTTGCTCCCCGAGCGCGACCACGTTGTCCACGTACTGCTGCAAGCGGCGAAAGTGCGAGTCGGGATTCCCCAGCAGGTTCGCGGTCCAGACCGCTGCGGCGCGCTGGGAGATCTCGTCGCCGGCCGGCGGGCTGACGGCCAGGCTCGGAGCGAGGTCGTTGAGCCGCTCGCTCGCGTCCTCGGCCGCGGCCAGGACCGTCCTGCGGACCTGGAGGACGTTGTCCTTGTTGACCGTGATGGTCTGCCCGGCCGCACCCGCATCCGGCGCGGGAGGCGGCGGTGGTGTCGTCATCGCGAAAACCCCCAGGTCGCGGCGGCATTGATCACCAGGTCGGGATCGACAGTAGCAGCGCTCCAACCCGCCGAGCACCCACTTCCCGGAACTTCCCACCCCTATTCGCGAGCGCGCATGGGAAGGCTCAGAGCTCCAGCCGGTACCCCATTCCCGGTTCGGTCAGCAGGTGGCGGGGGCGGCTGGGGTCGAGTTCCAGCTTGCGGCGGAGCTGTGCGAGGTAAACGCGCAGGTAGTGGGTCTCGTTGGCGTACTGCGGGCCCCAGACCTCGTGCAGCAGCTGCTTCTGCGCCACGAGCCGCCCCTGGTTGCGCGCCAGCAGTTCCAGCATTCCCCACTCGGTGGGCGTGAGGTGGATCTCGACGCCGTCGCGGAGGACCTTCTTCGCCGAGAGGTCGACGGTGAAGGTCGCCGTCTCGACCACCGGCTGGTCGGCCGAGCCGCTGGTGCTGGCCCGGCGGACGGCGGCGCGCAGCCGCGCCAGGAGTTCGTCCATGCCGAAGGGTTTGGTGACGTAGTCGTCGGCTCCGGCGTCGAGTGCGTGGACCTTGTCGGCCGAGTCGGTGCGGGCCGACAGCACGATGATGGGAACCGTCGTCCACCCGCGCAGCCCGGCGATCACCTCGCTCCCGTCCAGGTCCGGCAACCCGAGGTCCAGCACGACGACGTCGGGTTTGCCGTCTCCGGCCGCGCGCAGCGCCGACCTCCCGTCGACGGCGGTGAGCACCTGGTACCCGCGAGCGGCCAGGTTGATGCGCAGGGCGCGCAGCAGCTGCGGTTCGTCGTCGACCACCAGGACCTTGGTCATCTAATCCCCCTGTCGGTCCGCCGCGGGCAGCGAGACCACGATCGTCAGCCCGCCACCAGGAGTGTCCTCCGCGCGGATGGTTCCCCTCATCGCGTCCACGAACCCCTGCGCCACGCTCAGCCCGAGGCCGACACCACCCGGTCCCGCGTCACCCCGCTCGCCGTGCTCGCCGAGGCGCTCGAAGGGAGCGAACGCGTCGTCGTCGGCACCGGCGGGAAGCCCTGGCCCGTGGTCGACGACGCGCAGCTCGACCCGGGAGGCGTGGGCGCTGGCGCCGACCCGGATGCGCCTTCCATCCGGCAGGCCGTACTTGAGCGCGTTCTGCACGACGTTGGCCACGACCCGCTCCAGCAGCCCGGGATCGGCCATCACGCGCGGCAGCCGCTCGGAGATGTCGAGGTCGATGTGGTGCCGCCCGTCCAGACCTGCCAGCGCGCGGGCGACGACCTCGTCGTAGCCGACGGGGTGCAGCCGCGGTGTCACGGCCCCGGTGGCCAGGCGGGAGGAGTCCAGCAGGTTGTCGACGAGCTGGGTGAGCCGGTCGGCGGATTCCTCCACTCCCGCCAGGAGTTCCGCGGTGTCGCCCGGGGACAGCTGCAGGTCGGGGGCGCGCAGGCTGCTCACCGACGCCTTGATGGACGCCAGCGGGGTGCGCAGGTCGTGGCCCACGGCCGACAGCAGGGCGGTGCGCAGCTGCGTGGCGTCGGCGCGACGCTGCGCCTCCCTGGCGCCGTCGGCCATCCGCTGCTGCCGCAGCGCCAGCAACGCCTGCCCGGCCGCGCCTTCCAGGACCACGCGATCGGCGGCGGGAAGGGGTCTTCTGCCCGCGCGGCGCAGTGACAGGTGCGCGTCCTTGGTCACCTCGATGTCCACATCGGACTCATCGGGCCGCCGGCACGGATCGCCCCCGGTGCTCGCGGCGACCCTCCACGAGTCGTCGACCCGTTCCAGCAGGGCCGCCGACGTGAGTCCGAAGTTCTCGGCGACCTTCTCCAGCAACCGGGCCAAGGGCGCCGGATGGGTCAGCACCGTGCGGGCGTAGGAGGTGAGCAAGGCCGCCTCCGTGCCGGCGCGGGCCGCCTGCTCGGCGAGCCGGGCTCCCCGGTCGACGGTGAAGGCCACCAGCACCCCGACCAGCATCATCCCGACCAGCGTGACCACGTTCTCCGGATCGGTGACCATCAGCGAGTAGCGCGGTTCGGTGAGGAAGAAGTTCAGCAGCCCGCCCGCCAGCAGCGCGGCCGCGATCGAAGGGGCCATCCCTCCCACCAGCGCGACGACGATCGTGGCCAGGAAGTAGCCGACGACGTCGGTGGACAACGCGACCTCCACCCACGTCGTGGCGAGCACCGTGACCAGGGCGGGCAGCAGGACCGCGAGCACCCAGCCCCACGCCTGCCGGGTCGCCGACAGCGGGTTGCGGGCCAGGTTCTTCAGCAACCGCCTGGTGCCCGCCTCGTCGTGGGTGACCATGTGCACGTCGATCGGGCCGGACTTCTGCACCGTGGTCGAGCCGATCCCCTCGTCGAACACCCGCGCCCAGCGCGATCGGCGAGAAGTTCCCAGAACGAGCTGGGTGGCGTCGGCGGCGCGGGCGAACTCCAGCAGGGCTTCCGGGACGTCGTCGCCGACGACGGTGTGGAAGCTGGCGCCCACGGCGTCGGCGACCTTGCGCGCCTTGCCCAGCGCGCGAGGGGACGTCCCGGACAGCCCGTCACCGCGGAGGACGTGCACGACCTGCAGTTCGGCCCCGGCGCGAGCGGCGATCCGGCGGGCCCGGCGGGCCCGGCGGATCAGCGTCTCGCTCTCCGGTCCGCCGGTCACCGCGACCACGACCCGTTCCCGCGTCTCCCAGGTCGCGGTGATCTGCTCCTCCGCCCGGTACCGGCGCAGCGCCACGTCCACCTGATCGGCCAGCCACAGCAGGGCCAGTTCGCGCAAGGCGGTGAGGTTCCCGGTGCGGAAGTAGTTGCCCAGGGCCGCGTCGACGCGCTCGGCCGGGTAGACGTTGCCGTGGGCCATGCGGCGGCGCAGCGCCTGCGGGGTGATGTCGACCAGCTCGATCTGCCCCGCCCTGCGGATCACCTCGTCGGGGACGGTTTCCTGCTGGCGGACTCCGGTGATGGTCTCCACGACGTCGTTGAGGCTGTCCAGGTGCTGGACGTTGACGGTGGAGAGCACGGTGATGCCGGCGTCCAGGAGTTCCTCGACGTCCTGCCAGCGCTTCTCGTTGCGGCTGCCGGGGACGTTGGTGTGCGCGAGCTCGTCGACGACGGCGACCTCCGGCCGGCGCGCGAGCATCCCGTCCACGTCGAACTCGCTCAGCGCCACACCGCGATGGGACTTCTCCGCCCTCGGCAGCACCTCCAGGCCGTCGAGCAGCGCCGCGGTCTTGGCGCGACCGTGGTCCTCGATGAACCCCGCGACCACGTCGGTGCCGCGCCCGGCCCTGCGGTGCGCTTCGTTGAGCATCGCGTAGGTCTTGCCGACCCCCGGCGCCGCCCCGAGGTATATCCGCAGCTCACCGCGCTTTCGCCCCTGTTCCACGACGTCCAGTCTCCTACTGCCCGCTGTTATTAGCGCCGAACATCATCCGGTGTCATCGCTCGGTCCCCAGCCCTCCGCGACCGAGGCGCCCTCAGTCTCGGCTGAGCGACGTGGCCGCGCGACACGTTCGTTCCCCTCGTCACCGCGCGGCTCGGTGCACGGCCACGTTGAGGGTGGTGACGTTGACCGCGCTCGGTGACACGAGGCCGCCTTCCTCGCAGTCGGCGATGAGCCGGTGGACCTCTGCGAGGGGCAGTCCCGTCACCCTCGCCACCCGGGAAGCCTGCAGCGCGGCGTAGGCCGGGCTGATGTGCGGGTCGACTCCGCTCGCGGAGGCGGTGACCGCGTCGGCAGGAACGGCCTCGGGGTCCGCTCCCTCCCGGGCGGCGATGGCGGTGCGGCGCTCCTGGACCGCGGCGAGGAGGTCGCCGTTGAAGCCGCCGAGGTTGGATCCGCCCGAGGTGGCCGGGTCACCGGGACCGAGGGAACCTTCCGCCGACGCCGAGGGCCGGGTGTGGAAGTAGGGATCCCTTGCCGGGTCTTCGGGCACGGGGTCGATTCCGATCAGCGAGGAACCGACCACGCGGCCGTCGACCACGATCTGCGAACCCTCCGCGTGGGCCACCAGCCCCGGGAGCCGGCTGACTCCCCAGATCGCCATCGGATAGCCGATGCCGAGCAGGACCGTGGCCACCAGCAGCAGCCGAAGTCCGGCCGCGCATTGACGCAGCAACGCACTCACTCCCCTCACCCGATCCCGGGCACGAATCGGATCACCAGGTCGATCAGCCAGATCCCGGCGAACGGCGTCACCACGCCACCCAGGCCGTAGACCAGCAGGTTCCGCCGCAGCAGGACGGCCGCCGTGGACGGCCGGTAGCGGACACCGCGCAGCGCCAGCGGGATCAGCGCGACGATGATCAGCGCGTTGAACACCACCGCCGACAGCACCGCCGAGTTCGGGGTCGACAGGCCCATCACGTTCAGCGCGTCCAGCTGCGGGTGGATGCCCACGAACAGCGCGGGCAGGATCGCGAAGTACTTGGCCAGGTCGTTGGCGATGCTGAAGGTCGTCAACGCGCCGCGGGTGATCAGCAGCTGCTTGCCGATCTCGACGATCTCGATCAGCTTGGTCGGATCCGAGTCGAGATCGACCATGTTGCCGGCTTCCTTGGCCGCGCTGGTGCCGGTGTTCATCGCGACCCCGACGTCGGCCTGGGCGAGCGCGGGGGCGTCGTTGGTGCCGTCACCGGTCATGGCCACCATGCGCCCACCGGCCTGCTCCCGCTTGATCAAGGCCATCTTGTCCTCGGGCTTGGCCTCGGCGAGGTAGTCGTCGACCCCGGCTTCGGCGGCGATGGCGCGGGCGGTGAGCTCGTTGTCGCCGGTGATCATCACCGTCCGGATGCCCATCGCGCGCAGTTCGGCGAAGCGCTCCCGCATCCCCGGTTTGACCACATCGGACAGTCGGATGACTCCCACCACGCGGTCGTTCTCGGCGATGACCAGTGGCGTCGCACCGGACGCGGCGATCTCGTCGGCGCATCGCACGACCTGATCGGGAAGTTCCCCCACCTGGTCGCGGACTGCGCTGATGGCTCCCTTGCGGATGCTGCGGCCGTCGAGGTCGATGCCGCTCATCCGGGTCTGCGCGGTGAAGGGAACCTTCCTCGCACCCACCTCCGCACCGACGGGTTCCTCGGGCAGTCCGAACTCCCGCGCGCAGAAGGCCACGACGCTGCTGCCCTCGGGGGTGGGGTCGGCGAGGCTCGACAGGCGGGCGACCTTCGCGAGCTCGTCCGGGCCGACGCCGTCGACGGGGACGAGTTCGGTGCACCTGCGGTTGCCGAAGGTGATGGTCCCGGTCTTGTCCAGCAGCAGGGTGTCCACGTCACCTGCGGCCTCGACCGCTCGGCCGGACTTGGCGAGGACGTTGCGCTGCACGAGCCGGTCCATCCCCGCGATGCCGATCGCCGAGAGCAGCGCTCCGATCGTGGTGGGGATCAGGCACACCAGCAGCGCGGTCAAGGTCGTGACCTCGATCAGCGAACCGGAGTAGGCCGCCATCGGCTGCAGGGCGACCACGGCGAGCAGGAAGATGATCGTCAGCGTGGACAGCAGGATGGTCAGCGCGATCTCGTTGGGCGTCTTCTGCCGTTGCGCGCCTTCGACGAGGGCGATCATGCGGTCCACGAAGGTCTCGCCCGGCGCTGCGGTGATCCGCACGACGATGCGGTCGGAGAGCACGGTGGTTCCCGCCGTCACGGCCGAGCGGTCGCCGCCGGATTCCCGGATGACGGGCGCGGATTCACCGGTGATGGCCGATTCGTCGACGGTCGCGATGCCGTCGACCACATCGCCGTCGCCGGGGATGGTCTCGCCCGCCTCGACCACGACCTCGTCGCCGATCGCCAGCGCGGTGCCGGGAACCTTCCTCTCACCGCCGTCGACGAGCTTGCGGGCGACGGCCTCGGTCCTGGTGCGCCGCAACGATTCCGCCTGCGCGCGCCCTCGTCCTTCGGCGACCGCTTCGGCGAGGTTCGCGAACAGCACGGTGAACCACAGCCACCCGGCGACGGCGATCGTGAAGGCGCTCGGGGAGAACGCGGCGAGGACGGTGGTCAGCGCGGAACCGACCCACACCACGAACATCACCGGATTGCGCAGCTGGTGTCGCGGGTGGAGTTTGCGCAGCGCTTCGGGAACCGAGCTCAGCAGCTGGTGTGGGCGGAAGGTTCCCGCGGGGGTTCGCCGGTGGGCGGCGGACGTTTCGAGCGCGGGTTCGAGGGTGGTGGTCATGCCAGGGCCTCCGCGATCGGGCCTAGTGCGAGTGCGGGGAGGAACGTCAGCGCTGCGACGAGCACGACCGTGCCGCCGAGCAGGCCGGCGAACAGCGGTCCGGTGGTCGGCAACGTCCCGGCGGTGGCGGGGACGCGTTGCTGCTGGGCGACCGAGCCGGCGAGCATCAGCACGGCCAGGATCGGCACGAACCGTCCCATCAGCATCACCAGGCCCAGTGCGGTCTGGAAGAAGGGGCTGGTCGCGGTGAGCCCGGCGAAGGCGCTGCCGTTGTTGTTGCCTGCGGAGGCGAAGGCGTAGAGCACTTCGGAGAGCCCGTGCGCGCCGGTGTTGTTCAGGGCGTCCCGGGTGGCGGGAAGCGCCATCGCGAGCCCGGTGCCCAGCAGCACCGCGGTCGGCATCGCCAGCACTGACAGGGCGGCGGCCGTCACCTCGCGACGGCCCAGCTTCTTGCCGAGGTACTCCGGGGTGCGCCCGACCATGAGCCCTGCGAGGAACACGGCGATCACGGCCAGCACGAGGATTCCGTAGAGCCCGGCGCCGACTCCGCCGGGAGCGACCTCACCGATGAGCATGTTGAGCAGAACGGTCCCGCCACCGAGTCCGGTGAAGCTGTCGTGCATCGCGTTGACCGCGCCCGTGGAGGTGCCGGTGGTGCTCACCGCCCACAGCACCGACGCGTCGATGCCGAACCGGGTCTCCTTGCCCTCCAGGGCGGCTCCCGCCGCAAGGGCCGCCGGGCCGTTCGGGTGCGTTTCGGCCCACCACGTCACGGCCAGCATCGCCGCCCACAGGGTTGCCATCACCGACACCAGGACGTGGCCCTGCCTGCGGTCGCCGACCATGGTGCCGAAGGTGCGGGTCAGCGAGACCGGGATGACCAGCAGCAGGAAGATCTCCAGCAGGTTCGACGCTCCGCCCGGGTTGGACAGCGGGTGCGCGGAGTTGGCGTTGAGCACGCCACCGCCGTTGGTGCCGAGCTCCTTGATGACCTCCTGGCTCGCGATCGGGGCGGTGGCGATGGTGTGCGCCTGCCCGTCGAGGCCGGTCACCTCGATGCCGGGTGCGAGGCTCATCGCCGCACCCAGCCCGACCAGCACGATCGCGCCCACGACGGAGATCGGCAGCAGGATCCGGGTGCAGCCGCGGGTGATGTCGACCCACACGTTGCCGATCCGTCCGGTCCCGTGGCCCGCGAAGCCGCGCACGAGGGCGACCGCGACGGCCATCCCCACGGCGGCGGAAACGAAGTTCTGCACGGTCAGCCCGGCCATCTGGACGCCGTGCCCGAGGACTTCTTCGGGCACGTAGGACTGCCAGTTGGTGTTGGTGACGAAGCTGACGGCGGTGTTGAACGCCATCGACGGCGGCACGGAGCCGCGCCCGAAGCTCAGCGGCAGCAGCGGCTGCAACCGCTGCACCGCGTAGAGCAGCGCGATCGAGACCAGCGAGAACGCGAGCACACCGGTCGCGTAGCTGGTCCAGCGCTGCCGGGTCGAGGCGTTCACGCCGACCAGTCGGTAGACGACCTCCTCGACGCGCCAGTCCGCTTCGGCGGTGTAGACGCGCGCCATGTAGTCGCCGAAGGGCTTGTGCACGACCGCGAGCGCGGCCACCAGCAGACCTGCTTGGAGCAGTCCCATCAGAACCTCTCCGGGCGGACCAGCGCGACGAACAGGTACCCGATCAGCAGCAGCGCCAGCACGCCACCGGCGGCGTTGGCGACCAGCGCGCTCATAACCGCTCCAAACCGCGCAGCAGCAGCGCCAGCACCAGGAATCCGCCGATCAGCAGCGCCGCGAAGGCGAGATCGACCACGACCGGTCACTCCTTCCGAGTTCTCTTCGATGACGTGGTTCAGCCAAGCCCTGCACCGGATGCGCGGTCGAGTCCCATGACGACTCCTTGACGCGGCGGAGTGCGGCCTTGATGCGTTCTTGACGGGGCCGCTTTCCTCCCGGTTTCAGCAGGTCTGCGCGTTTTGCGGGTGGGTGACTTCACTCCGTCAGTTGGTTTCATCGATGCAACGATCTCGTTACTGTCGCTAACAAGTCGGTGCGTTGAAACCTCGCTGAAAAACGCCCGAAAACGGTACGGAACAAACGAGATTGGGGATAAATCCGGAAATGTGCGGAATCTCCGGCTGGATCGACTTCCAGCGCGACCTGACCGAGCACCGCTCCACAGTCGACGCCATGTGCGACACCATGACCTGCCGGGGCCCGGACGCCGGTGACACCTGGGTCAGCAGGCACGCCGCGCTCGGGCACCGGCGGCTGGCCATCATCGACCTGCCCGGAGGGGCGCAGCCGATGGAGGCCGAGAGCGGCCAGGTCGCCATCGTCTACAGCGGTGAGGCGTACAACTTCACCGAGCTGCGCGACGAGCTCCGCCGCCGCGGCCACCGGTTCGACACCGACAGCGACACCGAGGTCGTGCTGCACGGCTACCTCGAATGGGGCGCCCAGGTCGCCGAGCACCTCAACGGCATGTTCGCCTTCGCCGTCTGGGACTCCCGCGAGGAGAAGCTGCTGCTCGTCCGCGACCGGATGGGCATCAAGCCGCTGTACTACTACCCCACCGAGCACGGCGTGCTCTTCGGCTCCGAGCCCAAGGCGATCCTGGCCAACCCGCTGGCCGAGAAGGTCGTCGACGCCGACGGCATGCGCGAGCTGTTCGGCATGGTCAAGACCCCCGGCCAGGCCGTGTGGGCGGGCATGCGCGAGGTCGAGCCGGGCACCGTGGTCACCCTCGACCGCAAGGGCCTGCGCGAGCAGACCTACTGGAAGCTGCAGGCCATCGAGCACACCGACGACCAGCAGGCGTCCGTCGCGCACGTGCGCGAGCTGATGGACGACATCGTGCAGCGCCAGCTGGTCTCGGACGTGCCGCGCTGCGTGCTGCTCTCCGGCGGCCTCGACTCCAGCGCCATCACCGCGCTGTCCGGGCTCCACCTGGCCAAGAGCGGTGAGCAGGTGCGCAGCTTCGCGGTCGACTTCCTCGGCCAGACCGAGAACTTCGTCCCCGACCCCATGCGCGCCACCCCGGACGGCCCCTACGTGCGCGACGTCGCCGAGCACGTCGGCTCGCAGCACCAGGACATCGTCCTCGACCCCGACACCCTCGCCGACCCGGAGGTGCGCCGCGCGACCGTGCAGGCGCGCGACTTCCCGATGGGGCTGGGCGACATGGACCAGTCGCTGTACCTGCTGTTCAAGGCGATCCGGCAGCACTCCACGGTGGCGCTGTCCGGTGAGTCCGCCGACGAGGTCTTCGGCGGCTACAAGTGGTTCCACGACCCGGACGTGCGCGCGGCCGACACCTTCCCGTGGCTGGCCGCCGTGCAGAGCCAGGGCGCCGGCTTCGACATGCTCGACCCCGAGATCACCGCAGCGCTCGACATCCCGTCGTTCATCGCCGACGGCTACCGCACCGCGCTCGGCGAGGTTCCCACCCTCGACGGGGAGAGCGACCTGGAGCGGCGGATGCGGGAGATCTGCTACCTGCACCTGACCCGCTTCGTGCGCATCCTGCTCGACCGCAAGGACCGGATGAGCATGGCGGTCGGCCTGGAGGTGCGCGTGCCCTTCTGCGACCACCGCCTGGTCGAGTACGTCTTCAACACCCCGTGGTCGCTGAAGACCTTCGACGGCCGCGAGAAGAGCCTGCTCCGCCACGCCACCGCCGACACCCTCCCGCAGTCGGTCGTCGAGCGGGTCAAGAGCCCGTACCCGTCCACTCAGGACCCGAAGTACGCGGCGGTCCTGCAGCGCCAGGTCCGCGACCTGGTCAAGGCCGACAGCCCGGCGCTGTCGCTGCTGAACGAGAAGTGGATCGCCGAAGCCCTCCAGCAGGACCCGGCCAACATCGACATGGCCGCTCGCTACACCTTCGAGCGCGCCCTCGACCTGTCGGTCTGGTTCGACATCCACAACCCCACGGTCAAGCTCTGACCGCGTGAGCGTGAGGAGGGGAGCCGCACTCCCCACCCGAGTCGCGGCTCCCCTCCTCGCTCTCAGGTGATCGGCAGCAGGAGGCGGAAAGTGCTGCCGCCGCCGGGAGCGCCGTGGAGTTCGAGGCGACCGTTGTGCGCCTGCGCCAGGGCCGCGGTGATCGCCAGCCCCAACCCGGTCCCGCCGGCAGCACGGGTTCGCCCCTCGTCGACGCGGTAGAAGCGGTCGAAGATCCTCGTCGCGTGCTCCGGCGGAATCCCCGGACCGACGTCGGTGACCGAGACCGCGACCATCCTCGTCCCGTCGCGGATGTCCGCCCCCGCCGCGGCGACGGCCCGGTCGCTCGCCTCGGCGTGGCCGATCTCGACCGCGATCGGCGAACCGGCCGGGGTGTGCACCAGGGCGTTGTTGACCAGGTTGGTCAGCACCTGGCGCAGCCGGGCACCATCACCGAGAACCCGCAGTGCGTCCGGGCTCTCCAGGGTGATCGCCCGGTCCGGGTCGCGCGCCCCGGCGTCGTGCACGACGTCGCGGGCGAGCGGAACCAGGTCGAGGTCCACCAGGTCGACGGTGCGTTCCCGGTCGAGGCGCGCCAGCAGCAGCATGTCCTCCACCAGCCCGCCCATCCGCACCGACTCGGACTCGATGCGGCGCATCATCATCCGCACGTCCTCCGGCCGGTGCTCCTCGCTGCGGCGGTAGAGCTCGGCGAACCCGCGGATCGAGGTCAGCGGCGTCCGCAGCTCGTGCGAGGCGTCGGCGACGAACCTGCGCAGCCGGTCCTCGGAGCGCTCCCGCTGCTGCAGCGCGTCGGTCAGCCTGCCCAGCATCGTGTTCAGCGCCTCGCCGAGGCGGCCGGTCTCGGTGCGCGGATCCTGATCCGACACCCGGCGATCGAGCTGACCCGCGGCGATGGCGTCGGCGGTGTCCTCGATGCGCGCCAGCGGGCGCAGGCTGAGCCGGACCGTTCCCGCAGCGGCCAGCGTCAGCACCAGCAGCACCAGCCCACCGACCACCAGCTCGATGACCACCAGCTGCTGCACCGTCGCCTGCGCGTTGCCCAGCGACAACGACAGAACCACGTTGCGCCCGTCGGGCAGTTGAACGCGCCGCACCCGCCAGTCCGAACCGCCCGCCCGATCCGGGACCGTGCCGACCGCCGGTCCGCGCTCCGGGTTGCGCAGCAGGGGGCCGCCCGGCTCACCCTCGGTCGCGCCGAGGGTTCCCCCCACCTGGCGGCCGGTGGAGTCGAAGATCAGCACGCGGAAGTCGGTCGGCAGGTCTCCCCTGCCGGGGCCCTCGGGATGCCGGTGCGTCGGGTCCGGGGGCGGCATGCGCCCTTCCTCCCAGGGCATCGACATCTCGGCGAGCCGGTCGTCGGTGCGCTCCACCAGGGAGCGGTTCAGCAGCGCGACGCTGGTGAACCCCATCAGCAGCAGACCCACGACCAGCGCCCCGACCAGCACGAGCACCAGACGTCCGCGCAGCGTGCGCACGAACCTCATCGGTTCTCCGGAGGGAGTCGCAGCACGTAGCCGACGCCGCGGATGGTGTGGATCAGCGACGGCGACACGGAGTCGACCTTGCGCCGCAGGTAGCTGATGTAGGACTCCACGATCCGCGAATCGCCGCCGAACTCGTAGTTCCACACCCGGTCCAGGATCTGCACCTTGCTGACCACCTTCTCGGCGTTGATCAGCAGGTAGCGCAGCAGCTTGAACTCGGTCGGCGACAGGCTCACCAGCTGCCCGGCCCGGCGGACCTCGTAGGTGTCCTCGTCGAGTTCCAGGTCCTGGTAGCGCAGCTTGGCGCTGTCGTCCTGCTCGGGACGGACGCGCCGCAGGATCGCGCGCAGCCGCAGGACGACCTCGTCCAGGCTGAACGGCTTGGTGACGTAGTCGTCGCCGCCCGCCGTCAGGCCGGCGATGCGGTCCTCCACCGCGTCGCGCGCGGTGAGGAACAGCACCGGGACGGTGCTGCCGCCACCGCGCAGCTCGGTGGCGACGGAGAAACCGTCGCGGTCGGGAAGCATCACGTCCAGCACGACGATGTCCGGGTGGAACTCGGCCGCCGCGCGCAGCGCCTCCGCACCGGTCGCGGCACCGCGCACCTCGAACCCGCTGAGGCGCAACGCCGCGGCCAGCAGTTCCAGGATGTTGGGCTCGTCGTCCACGACGAGCACTCGCGCACCGCTGCTGTCCACCACGTCCTCCAGCATCACCCACCTCCCTGGGAAAACCCTGGAAACCCGCTGAAAGCCCACCCCCGTGTCCCACCCCACCCCCGCGATCGGTGACCGGATTACTCCCGTATTCCGTCCCCCGATCACGGGAGTAATCCGTCCCGCGATCACCGCCGTGATCCGCCGTGATCCGTGACCGGATTACGGCGGTGATCCGGGTCATCCGCAGCGGTAGAGCTGCTGGGAGGAATCGGTCGAGCCGCCGTAGGTGACGGGGTCGACGAGAGTGCAGTTCTGCTTCACCCAGTTCTCCCGGTCCGTTGCCGCCTGGCCACCTCGACCGCCCCCGGGCATCTGCATCCCGGAACCGGCCCGATCGCCGCCCTGCCGCTGTCCCTGCCCCTGCTGGGCCTGACCGGACTGGCCGTCGTGGGAGCGCATCGTGCCGCCCGGGCCGCCGCCCAGCAGGACGAAGGCGAGTTGGCCGCTCTGCTTCCACTCGGTGAGCCGGGCGACCGACGGTGCGTCATCGGATCCCATGAAGCCGCCCATGCCGACCACGGTCAGATCGGTGTTGATGATGTAGCTCGACGCGCCGTTCGCGCCGCCCTCCACCGCCAGGGGGATCTGCGCGACACCCGCGTGGGCCTTCACGTGGTCGACGATCTTCTGCTGGTCGGCGCTCAGCGAGGTACCACCCGGGCCACCGCCCATGCCACCGCGAGCTCGGTCACCGGACATCCCTGGAGGCATCCCTCCCGGAGGGGCCTGACCGCTCATTCCCGGCATGCGGCCATCGCGCGTCCCGCCGGGACCGCCCATCGACGTCTGCGGTCCGGCCATCGGGTTGGCGCCGCCCATCATCCCGCCGCTGCCGCCGACGGCACCGATCGCCGACCAGGTCGCGGGCACGGTGAGCATCGCCGCCAGCGCCAGCACGAACCCGGCCTCGGCCAGACCTTCGCGACCACGACGACCGATCATCAGCACCACCAGCGCCAGCGCTCCCAGACCCACCGCCAGGTAGCCGGTCCACGGGTGCCAGCTCAGGTCCCGCGCGACGACGGCCATCGCCCAGGCGACGGTGATCGCGACACCGGTGGGCAGCAGCAACCAGGCCTTCCCGCCCGGCTGCCGGTACCACCGCCAGAACCGGACCAGCCCGGCCCCGACCACGGCGCCGACCGCGGGCGCCAGCATCGTCGTGTAGTAGGGGTGCATGATGCCCTGGGCGAAGCTGAACATCACGCCGATGACGACCAGCCAGCCGCCCCACAGCACCCAGCCCGCGGTCAGCTCGCGATGAGGAGAACCTCCCGCTCGCCAGTGCCGAACCCCCAGCACCAACATCGTGACCAGCACCAACGCGCACAGCGGCAGCAGCCAGCTGATCTGTCCGGCCAGCTGCTCGTTGAACATCCGCAGCGCGCCGGCGGTTCCGGAGAACCCGCCGCCACCACCGGGCCCACCCCCGCCGGGCCCCCCGGCCTGGCCCGAACCTTCACCGAGGATCCGGCCGAAGCCGTTGTAGCCGAAGATCAGGTCCCACGCCGAACCGTCGGTGCTGCCACCGATGTAGGGCTTGGGCGAAGGCCACAACTCGGTCGCCACGACCCACCAGAACGAGCCCACCAGCAGCACCGCGGCCGCCACGCCGAGATCGGCGAACTTGCGGCCCCAGCGGTTCCCGCCGCCCACCAGGTAGGCGGCGACGAACGCGGGCAGCACCATCCACGCCTGCAACATCTTGGTCATGAACCCACAACCGACGAGGAACGCGGCCAGCGCGATCCAGCCGGTCGAGCGGCGGTCGGACACCGCCCGCGTCATCGCGTAGGCGGCGGCCACCACCAGCAGCACCAGCAGGGTGTCCGGGTTGTTGTCCCGGTTGATCAGCACCGTGATGGGGCTCAGCGCCAGCACCAGCGAGGCGATCAGCGCGGCGTTCTCACCGGCCCACCGCCGCACCGTGCGGTGCAGCAGGAACACGGCCGCGACACCGCACACGACCTGCGGGAACAGCACGGCGAACTGGTTGAACCCGAAGATCTTCACCGACAGCACCTGCAACCACAGGGCCATCGGGGGCTTGTCGACGGTGACGACTCCGGCGGCGTCGAACGAGCCGAAGAAGAAGGTCTCGAAACTCGTCGACATCGACTTCACGGCCGCGGAGTAGTAGCCGTTGCCCCAGGAGCTCCCGATGCCCCAGAGGTAGAGCACGCCCGCGAGCGCGCAGGTCCCGGCCAGCGCGAGCCGACGCCACACCGGTGGCGATCCGCCGCTCTCCGTTCGCTGCGGCACAGCCTCTTCGACTGCGATCATGAGATTTCCTCTTCCTTGGCCGGGGCCGCGAAGACCCACGAGCGGAGCAGCACGAACCGCAGAGCGGTCCCCACCACGGAGGACAGAATCAGAACCAGGACCTCCAGCCAGCGCGACGGATCAGCCGAGTAGGCGTGCAATCCGAGCAGCGCGCCGGAGGTGACGACGTAGTACAGCGCGAACACGATCAGCCCTTGGGCGTGCACCCGTCCGGACGAGCCGCGCTGCTGCAGGAACGTGTAGCGCCGGTTGGCCTCGGTGTTCCACAGCGTGGTGACGGTCAACGCCACCAGGTTCGCCAGCAGCGGCGGCCACCAACCGCGCAGGATCGCGTACAGCACCGAGGTGAGCACTGTGGACACCAGGCCGATCGCGCCGAACGAGACCAGCTGCCAAAGCAGCCCGTTCTCCCGCTTCGCCAGCACCGCCTGCGGGTGCGCGGCACGCGGCTCCGGCCGTTGCGGCAGGCCCGGAACCCGGGCGGCACCGGTGATCTTCGCGCGCGCCACCCGGATGAGCCCGGCGACGTCGTCGGCGGCGGTGCGCACCACGTTCACCCGCGTGTCGACGTCCTCGACCCAGTCCACCGGCACCTCGTGCACCCGCAGGCCGTTGTGCTCGGCCAGCAGCAGCATCTCGGTGTCGAAGAACCACGAGTCGTCCCGGACCTGCCGCAGCAGCGGGCGGACCACGTCGGTGCGCGCCGCCTTGAAGCCGCACTGGGCGTCGGTGAACCGCGCGCCGTGGGTCCACCTGATCATCTTGTTGTACCCGCGCGAGATCATCTCCCGTTTCCCGCCGCGCACGGTCCGCGCACCAGGTGCCAGCCGGGATCCGACGGCCAGGTCGGAGTGCCCGTTGACCAGCGGCGCGACCAGCGGCAGCAGGGCGTCCAGCCCCGTCGACAGATCCACGTCCATGTAGACCACGACGTCGGCGTCGCTGTACCCCCAGGCGGTGCGCAACGCCAAGCCGCGACCCTTGCGGTCCAGGTGCAACACCCGCACGCGGGGCATCTTCCGGGCCAGCCGGTGCGCCACCTCCAGGGTCGAATCCGTGCTGGCGTTGTCGACGACGGTGATCGACCACGAGAAGGGGAACCCTTCGCCCAGGTACCCGCTCAGCACTTCAAGGCATCCGGGAAGGGAACGTTCCTCGTTGTGGACCGGGATCACCACGTCGACGGTCGCGGTCCGGTTCGACGCGCGCTGCGCTGTCTCGGCGCCGAGCTGCGGCACGGCACTCATCTCCCACCCACCTCTCATCCGGTTCGACATCCATCAAGCCGGACGCAGGTGCGAGCACCGTTGGCGGAAGCTGGGAATCAGCTGGGAGCGGCTTCCCCCGGCGGATGTGGGGGCG
Organism: Saccharopolyspora sp. NPDC049357; assembly: GCF_040677225.1. Classification (NCBI taxonomy): domain Bacteria; kingdom Bacillati; phylum Actinomycetota; class Actinomycetes; order Pseudonocardiales; family Pseudonocardiaceae; genus Saccharopolyspora; species Saccharopolyspora sp. NPDC049357. Next base: position 59,664 of record NZ_JBFAQJ010000003.1, read on the forward strand.
AGTCACACGGTTCTCGTAGCGGGAAAGCCCGTCCGCTGGTGTGCGCGGTGGGCCTGGCGTTCAACACCACGATGCTGCAGGTGTTCTTCGTGATCGCGGTGGTCCACCTCGCGAAAGCCCGTCCGAAGTGGACGCGGCGCGGCTCACACGTGCGCGTTGCGCGGTTTCGGCTGGCAGACCGGACAGGTGTAGGAGGAGCGGTTCATCCACGGGTCGCGGCGGATCGAGGCTCCGCAACGCGGGCAGGGATTCCCCACCTGGCCGTAGACCGCCAGCGAGCGGTCGAAGTAGCCCGATTCGCCGTTGACGTTGACGTAGAGCGCGTCGAACGAGGTGCCACCCGCGTGCAGCGCTTCGCCGATGACGTCGGTGACGGCCTCGAACAGTTCGCGGACCTTGGGACGGGTCATGGTCGCGGTCGGGCGGGCCCAGTGCAGCTTCGCCCGCCACAGGGCTTCGTCGGCGTAGATGTTGCCGATGCCGGAGACCAGGCTCTGGTCGAGCAGTGCGCGCTTGATGCCGGTGCGCCGACCGCGCAGCCGCTCGGTCAGCCTGGCCAGGTCGAACACCGGCTCCAGCGGGTCGGGGGCGATGTGCGCGACCGGTTGGGGCAGTGCCACGCCGTCCACCTCGACGAGTTCGGCCAGCTGCAGGCCGCCGAAGGTGCGCTGGTCGACGAACCGCAGCTCGGACTCACCGTCGGTGAAGCGCATCCGCACCCGCAGGTGCTTCTCGTCGGGCGCGTCGGTGGGTTGCACGAGCAGCTGCCCGCTCATGCCCAGGTGCACGACCACCGCTTCGCCGTTGGTCTCATAGGGGCCGTCGCCGAGTTCGACCCACAGGTACTTGCCGCGCCGCCGGGCCGCGGTCAGCACCCTCCCGGCGAGTCTGGCCGCGAGGTCCTGCGCGCCGGGCACGTGACGGCGGACGGCACGCGGGTGCAGCACTTCGACGCTGGAGAGCTTCCGTCCCACCGCATGATCGGAAACACCGCGGCGGACCACCTCGACCTCGGGCAACTCAGGCACGAACACATCCTCACCCACGCCCGGAACGCGCCTGGAGGCGGGCGTGAAAAAGGGACATGATCCAGGGCCGAGCCCTTGATCATGTCCCTTCGTCACGGTCGGTTCGCGATCGAACCGACCGACTCACGATGCGGAGTCCGCCGAGTCCTCGGCCTGAACGGCGTTGACCTGCTCGTTGAGCTGGCGCCAAGCCGCTTCGGCCGCCTTCTGCTCGGCTTCCTTCTTGGTGCTGCCGTCGCCGCGCCCGTAGGTCTGGCCACCGACCGCCACGAAAGCGCTGAACTCCTTGCGGTGATCAGGGCCCTCTTCCTCGACGCGGTACTCGGGCACGCCGAGTGCCGCGGAGGCGGTCAGTTCCTGGAGGCTGGTCTTCCAGTCCAGACCGGCTCCGCGCTGCGGAGCCTCGGCCAGCAACGGCTGGAAGAGCTTGTGCACGACGCCGCGCGCGACGTCGATGCCTTCGGCCAGGTAGACGGCGCCGAGCACCGCCTCCAAGCCGTCCGCGAGGATGCTCGCCTTGTCACGGCCCCCCGTGAGCTCCTCGCCACGACCCAGCAGCAGGTACTCGCCGAGTCCGCCCTCACCGAGCCCGCGGGCCACCCCGGCCAACGCGTGCATGTTGACCACGCTGGCGCGCAGCTTCGCGAGCTGTCCCTCCGGCAGGTCCGGGTGCTCGTTGTAGAGGTGATCGGTGATCACCAGTCCGAGCACCGCGTCGCCGAGGAACTCCAGCCGCTCGTTCGGCGGAAGACCGCCGTTCTCGTACGCGTACGAACGGTGGGTGAGGGCAAGGGTGAGCAGCTCGGCGTCCAGTTCGACGCCGAGCGCTGCCAACAACGGAGCCCGATCCACTTGACGGGCCCTCGACTGCTTTCCCCCCACTACGTGACCGCCGCTCAGGCCGGCTGAACGACCTGACGGCCGTCGTACTGACCGCAGGCCGGGCAGACGACGTGCGGCAGCTTCTGCTCACGGCAGGAGCGGTTCGAGCACTCGACCAGCGTCGGCGCCGAGGTCTTCCACGACGAACGGCGGTGACGGGTGTTGGCCCGGGACATCTTGCGCTTCGGGACGGCCACGACTACTTCTCCTCTTCGGTACCGCCGAGCCGCTCTTGAAGCGCGGCCCAGCGAGGATCAATGGTCTCATGCGTGTGCTCGGGGGCGAGTTCGGCCCACTTCACGCCGCACCCGGAGCACAGCCCCTGGCAGTCCGGCGAGCACACCGGTGCCGAGGGAAGCGACAGCAACATCGCGTCCCGCACCACCGGTTCGAGATCGATCAGGTCGTCCACGACCCGCTCGACCTCGTCGTCATCGGTGCTGGTGTCGGTCGCGCTGTCCGGGTACGCGAAGAGCTCCCGCACCTCGATCTCGATCTCCTCGGAGACCGGGTCGAGGCACCGGACGCACTCGCCGGTCAGCTGGGCCACCGCCGTGCCCGACACCAACACGCCCTCCACCACGGACTCGGCCAGCAGATCGAGCTCCACCGGCTCGCCCTCGGACACCTTGATCATGTCGAGCCCGAAGCCGGCGGGCGCCGGGGCCTTGCGCGTGTAGGCACGGCTGCTACCGGCCCGGTGGCCGATCTCCCGGGTGTCGATCACCCACGGGCCGGCTTGCGCATTGCGCGTTTCATGGCTCTGAGACATCACGAATTTCAGTGCTTGGTGAATGGGCGTTTGGCTGATCTCGGGAGCGGACCACGACGTATCGGGCACTGCACCGCAAGTCAGCCCTCCCAGCCTACGTGACGTCCGGCCGCGAACGACACCAGCCCCTGTTCAAGGCGGTTTCGAGGCCGGCGCGAGGGGCAGCTCAGTTGGCGCCCGCCGAGGGCTGCCACTCCTCGTAGTCGAAGGGCGCGCCCATCGGGCTGCGCAGCTGCTGACGGCCCTTGCCGACCGTGCGCAGCGTGCGGCTGAGCAGGTCCTCGAAGTCGGCCAGGCGGGAGTCGACGTAGGCGTCGCACTCGCTGCGCAGCCGCTCGGCCTCCTCGTGGGCTTCCTCCGCGATGCGCTTGGCCTCGGCGCTGGCGGCCTGCGCGACCTCGGTGTCGGTGACCAGGCGGGCCTGCTCGGTCTTGCCCTCGTGCACCGACTGCTCGTAGGCGGCGCGCCCGGCCTGCACCATCCGGTCGGACTCCGACTGGGCGCGGCTGATGTAGTCCTCGTACTCGCGGCGGCCCGCGGTGACGGCCTGCTCGGCCTGGCCGCGCGCGTCGGAGAGCAGGTGATCGGCCTGCTCGCGGGCCTCGGTGAGCAGCTGCTCCGCTTCGGCCCGGGCCTCGGCGATGGTGCGCTCGGCCTCGCTCCTGGCCTCGGCGACCGACTTGTCGGCCTCGGTCTGCGCCTTGGTGACCACCTCGTCGCGGTGGTCCAGCACGTCCTGGGCGTCGTCGAGCTCCTGCGGGATCGCGTCCCGCACGTCGTCGAGCAGCTCCAGCACGTCACCGCGGGGCACCACACAACCCGAGGTCATGGGGACGCCACGCGCCTCTTCGACGATCGTGACCAGCTCGTCGAGGGCCTCGAACACCCGGTACACCATGATCTCCCTGCAGTCGTTCAGCGCCGCGCCGCTCAAGCATGTCAGAACGCCGCGCGATGCCGATCACGGGCCGTTCCCCTCACAGTCTGCCTGCGCGACCCCCGTACGCGGGGGAAATCCGCCATCCGCGTGTCAAGCCACCGTTCGCGCACGAACGAAAAGAGAACCTCCCCGCCACCACAAGCGGCGGCAGAAAGGTTCCCTTGTTCGCGTCAGGCAAGCACCGGAGGTGCTTTCTCATTCACCACCTGAGCAACTCGCACCGCCGCGGGTTCTGAGACGTCGTCTGGCGAGGACGGCCACTCCGCCGTGTATTGGACATACATCAGGAGTGGCACCCGCAGTCCAGACGGCGTCTCAGGTTCCGCTACCCGCACCGACCAGCAAATCGACCGCGGAAAACGAGAATCAAGCGTTGATGTCGGTGATGGCGAAGCTTTCGTAGTGGTCCTCGGTCCAGAAGAACTCACCGGCTTCGCCGACCACGAAGCGGCGGGCGCCGCGGTCGTCGCTGCCCGGGGTCTCCACGGTGTACTCCTTGTAGTACCCGTCCGCGCAGTCGGGCAGCAGCCCTTCGCGGTTGCCGAAGGTCTGACCGTCCTCCGGGTACGGGAAGGGGCCGCCGGCCTTGATGAGCTCGACCGTCTCGGCGGCTTCGGGCGGCAGGGACGACAGGGTGACCTGGTCGAACCCGGCGGTGTCACCGCACTCGGCCTGCGCGACGGCGGCCGGGGCGGGGGTTGCGGAGAAGGCGCTGGACTGGAAGCCGACGAGCCCCGCCACGGCGAGCAGGGCGGCCAGCAGGATCTGCACTGACTTCATCATGTCGATCACGCTAACCGCGGTAGGCCGTCACCCTGCGGAAATGGCGGGAACCCGAAGGAAACCGCGCAAGATTCACAGAAGTTCGCGTGACCTGGTGATGTTGCGGAGGTTAACCGTTCTCGGCGATGCGCTCGCGCAGCCGCTGCTCGATCTTCGGCGGGAGCAGGTTGGAGACGTCGCCGCCGTAGGTGGCGACCTCCTTGACCAGGGAGGACGCAAGGAAGCTGTAGAGCGGGTTGGTCGACATGAACATGGTCTCGACCCCGGACAGCTGCTGGTTCATCTGCGCCATCTGCAGCTCGTAGTCGAAGTCGCTGACGGCGCGCAGGCCCTTGACGATCGCGCCGATCTCGTTGGCCTTGCAGTAGTCGACCAGCAGGCCGTGCCAGGAGTCGATGCGCACGTTGGGCCACTGGGCCGTGACCTCGCGCAGCATTTCGAGGCGCTCGTCAACGGAGAACAAGCCCTTCTTGCTCTTGTTGATCAGCACCGCGACGACGACCTCATCGAACAGGCCGGACGCTCGCTCGATGATGTCCAGATGACCGTTGGTGACGGGGTCGTAAGAACCTGGACATACCGCACGCCTCATGTGCTGGGACGTTAGCAGCCGGAACGGGAACCCCCCAGGTCGACGTGTCCTGGCTCACCGCTGTTCGATCACGGCCCAGTGCACCGACGTGTCCCCGTAGCGCTTGGAGCGCAGCGCCTCCAGCGGGGCGGGCCAGTCCGGGTCGCCGCTGCGGACCGCGCGTTCGACGATCACCACGCTGCCCGGCCCGACCCAGCCGTTGGCGACGAGCCCGTCCAGCACGCGTTGCAGCAGGTCACCGGGCAGGTCGTAGGGCGGGTCGGCCAGGACCACGTCGAACGGTTCGGCGGTCGCCGCGGCGGTCAGCGTCTCGGCCTTGGCCTGCTCGACCCGCACGTCGCGGAATCCCAGGGTGGTGGCGTTGCGCTTGAGGATCTGCGCGGCGCGGCGGTCGGATTCGACGAACGTGGCGTGGCCCGCGCCTCGGGAGAGGGCTTCCAGCCCCAACGCCCCGGAACCGCCGTAGAGGTCGAGCACGCGGAGGCCGTCGATGTCGAGCATCGTCTCCAGCGAGTTGAACAGCGCCTCGCGCACCCGCTCGGAGGTCGGCCTGGTTCCCTTCGGGGGCACTTCCAGGCGTCGCCCGCCCGCACTCCCCGCCACGATCCGCGTCACCGGGACATCGTCGCGCACCGCTGGTGGGCAGGTGTTTCGCGGGTCCGCCGCCACCGCGCATCTTACGCCCGCGAACCGGCCTCGACGGCAGGCGGGACACGTCGGGCGGTGCGGCATCGCGCGTACTCTGTTGGGTCTGCCCACCGCGCCAGACCGGGAGAAAGTCACAGGTGTCCGAAGCATCCGAAAAGCAGGCCGAGATCGCGGTCGAGCAGGAGCACGTGGACCGCGTGTACGCCCGGCTCGACGAGCTGCGCTCCGAAGCCGAGGCGATGCGCGACAAGAGCTACGAGTACGGCCGGGAGGCCACGCCCGAAGCGCTCAACGAGCGGGACGTGATGCTGCACCACGCCAACCGGACGTTGCAGGCGCTCAACGCCGAGTCCGAGGGCTTGGTGTTCGGCCGCCTGGACCTCGGCAGCGGTGACGCCGTGCACATCGGCCGGCTGGGCATCCGCGACCAGCGCTTCGACAACCTGCTGGTGGACTGGCGCGCCCCGCTGGCCGGCGCCTTCTACCAGGCCACTCCCGAGCACCCGCAGGACGTGATCCGGCGCCGGGTGATCCGCTGCTCGCGCGAGCAGGTGGTGGACGTCTCCGACGACCTGCTCGACCCTGACCGGGCACCGTCCGACATGCGGGTGATCGGCGACGGCGCGCTCATGGCGGCGCTGACCCGCTCGCGCGGCGAGACGATGCGCAACATCGTGGCCACCATCCAGAAGGAGCAGGACGAGGCGATCCGAGCTCCGGAGAGCGGCGTCACCGAGATCACCGGCGGTCCCGGCACCGGCAAGACGGCCGTCGCGCTGCACCGCGCCGCCTACCTGCTGTACCGGGAGCAGCGCAGGCTCGGCGGGCCTGGCGTGCTGGTCATCGGCCCGTCGCCGGTGTTCATGAGCTACATCTCGCGAGTGCTGCCGTCGATGGGCGAGCACAACGTGGAGCTGCGCGCCCTGGGCGAGGTGCTCGACGGCATCAGCGCCGCGAGGGTCGACGATCCGCGCACCGCCGAGGTCAAGGGCTCGTCGCGGATGGTCAAGGTGCTGCGTCGCGCGCTGCGCCTGCCTCCGCCGGACGCCCCGGACTCGTTGCAGCTGTTCTACCGGGGCACGGTGCTCAAGCTGGAGGCCGACGACCTCAAGCGGATCCGCCGCACCCTGCACAACAAGGGCGGTCAGCCGAACAAGACCCGGATGAAGGCCGCCGACGCGCTGCTGGAAGCCCTGTGGCAGCAGGCCCGGGGCCTGGCGGGCGGCGATTTCCAGCCGGACCGCGACCAGCTGATCAGCGAGATCGGCGAGCGCATCGAGTTCCACCGGTTCCTGGTCGCCTGGTGGCCCGCGCTGTACCCGATGCAGGTGCTGCGCTGGCTGTCCGATCCGGAACGGCTGGCCCGCGCGGCCCGACGGCTGCTGGCGGCCGAGGAGGTCGACCTGCTGGCCAAGTCGTGGGCGTCCCTCGCCGAGTCGGCGGTCTCCGAGTGGACGGTGGCCGACATCGCGCTGATCGACGAGCTGCGGATGCTGATCGGTCCGCCGCCCAAGCGCCCCCGCCGGGCCGAGCCCGAGGCGGAGCAGCCGCGCCGCGCCGTCAACTACGACGAGTACGCGCACGTCGTGATCGATGAGGCGCAGGACCTCTCCCCGATGCAGTGGCGGATGGTCGGCCGTCGCGGCAGGCACGCGAGCTGGACGATCGTGGGCGACCCGGTGCAGTCCTCCTGGCCGGATCCGGCCGAGGCCGCGACCGCGCGCGAGGAGGCGCTCAGCGAGCAGCGCACGCACCGAAAGTTCACGCTGCGCACCAACTACCGGAACTCGGCGGAGATCTTCGACTACGCCTCGGACGCGGTTCGCGACCTGGTCAACCCGGACGACCTGCCGACGGCGGTGCGCACCACGGGCGTCGAGCCGGACGTGCGCGAGGTCCCGGTGGACCAGCTGGCCGCGACGACCCGCGACGCCGCCCGCGACCTGCTGGAGCGGGCGGAGGGCACGATCGGCGTCATCACCACGATGGACCGCAGGGACGAGGTGCGGGCCTGGCTGTCCGATGTGGACGACCCCAGGCTCAGGGTGGTCGGCAGCCTCGATTCCAAGGGCATGGAGTACGACGCGGTGGCGGTCGTCGACCCCGACGGCCTCGCCGCGGAATCGACCACCGGCCGGCGGGCGCTGTACGTCGCCCTCAGCCGAGCCACCCAGCTGCTCACGGCGATCCGGCCCAGCTGACACCGGAGGCGACCCGTCGTCGGGCCGACGGCGGGTCGCCGCCTCCTGCTCGCGGGCTCTCCGCTGAGCGAGACGACCTGTTGACCCTGTAACGCAGGTCACCTAGCGTGGGATATGAGATATCATGCGTCACGACGGGGTGGTTGCATGCACGAACCCGCCATGTCCACTGCGGCCCCGAAGCAGTCCGCCGGCAAGCGGTCCCAGATCCGGTGGTTGATGGTCATCCTGGTCGCCCTGGCCACCGCCATCGCCTACATCGACCGCGCGAACCTCAGCGTCGCAAGCGATTCCATGCAGCAGGAGCTCCAGTTCTCCGACGAGCTCAAGGGCGTCATGCTGTCGTCGTTCTTCTGGACCTACGCGATATTCCAGCTCCCTGGAGGCTGGCTCGTCGACCGCTACGGACCGCGAGCGCTCTACGCGATCGCGGTCGTGTGGTGGTCGATCGGCACCGCGGCCACCGCGCTCACCAGGGGATTCGCCGGGGTGATCGGCTGCCGGCTGGCGCTGGGCATCGGCGAGGCCCCGGTGCAGTCGGCCAACGCCCGGGTGGTGTCGGAGTGGTTCCCGCGCAGGGAGCGGGCGTTCGCCTCATCCATCTTCGACACCGGCTCGGAGTTCGGCAGCGCGCTGTCGGTCCCGCTGGTGACGTTGCTGATCGCGCTGGTCGGATGGCGCGGTTCGTTCGTGGTCACGGGAGCGCTGGGCCTGGTGTGGGTCGTCGCGTGGCTGCTGATCTACCGCTCGCCGCGCAAGCAGAAGTGGGCCAACCAGGCCGAGGTGGACTACATCGAGAAGGGCGGCGGCCGCACCGAGGAGAAGGAGCTCGGCGACGCGGGCAAGCAGCCGATGAAGTGGCGCGACCTGTTCCGCTACTCGACGACCTGGGCGCTGGTGGCCGGCTACACCTGCCGCGGCGTGATCATCTACTTCTTCATCACCTGGTACCCGGACTTCCTGGTCAACCAGCAGGGATTCTCGCTGCTGGAACTGGGCCTGTTCGGGGCGATCCCGGGCCTGGCGGCGATGGTGGCGAACTGGCTGGGCGGGTTGTTCTCCGACTGGCTGGTGCGGCGCGGGACTCCGCTTCCGATGGCCCGCAAGATCCCGCTGGTGATCGGCATGGTCGGTGCGTCGACGATCGCACTGGCCTCGATCGCGCCGAATCCGGCGTGGGCGCTGGTGTTCCTCACCGTTTCCTACTGCAGCGCGGCGCTGTCCACGGGCGCCTTGCTGTCGCTCCCGGCGGACGTGGCCCCGACACCGCGCAACGTGGCGTCGCTGACCGGCGTGCAGAACTTCGGTTCGCAGCTGGGCGGGATCATCGGGCCGATCGTCATCGGGTTCCTGCTGGGCACCGGGCAGTTCGCCTACGTGTGGCCGCTGGTGTTCGCCGGGGCGATGTGCGTGCTGGGCGCGTTCTTCTACGCCTTCGTGGTGCAGGTCAAGCCCTTGGACGAGCAGAAGCCGATGTTCTGAGCGCGGCTCGTGCTGCGCGGTGGTGCCTGAGCGGTCCGCACGGCGCCGCCGCGCAGCGCGCGGCTCGGAAAACCCCTCAGGACTCGGACTTCTCGGCCGATTCGAGGTTGGTCAGGGACCGCTGGACGTGCTCGCCCACGAGGCGTTCGGCTTCGTCGGCGTTGCCGTCGTTGACGGCGGCCAGGATCTCGGCGTGCTCGACGAACTCCTCGCGCCAGGTCGGCCAGCGGTCCCACAGCAGGTTCACCACGCCCAGCGCGGTGAGGTCCTGCAGGTCGTCGAGCTGGTCGATGACCAGGGCGTTGCCGCAGCCCGAGTACAGCGACCGGTGGAAGCGGCGGTTGGCCATGCTCAGCGCGTGGTTGTCACCCGCGCTGAGCAGCCCGGCGGCCTCGTTGAGCGCGTCCTGCGCGCGACGGACCACGTCGGGCGCACCGCTGAGGGTGGTCATCTTCGCCGCCCACGGTTCGAGCAGCCTGCGGACTTCGTAGACCTTGCGGACGTCTTCGAGCGAGAGCTTGCGGACGGTGATGCCCTTGTTCGGCACCACCGTGACCAAACCGGTGTGGGCCATGCCGATCAGGGCCTCGCGCACGGGCGTCTTCGACACTCCGAGCAGTTCCGACAGGCGCCGCTCGACCAGCGTCTCGCCTGGGCGCAGCTCGCCGGCCAGGATCGCGTTGCGGATGGAGTCCGCGACCAGGTCGGTGCGGCTGGCGGGCCCGCTGAGGGGACGCAGTCCGGAGGAATCACTGGCCAGCTGTGTCACACCTCCGATGATATATCAAGGCGTTCCGACACACCCGGGCGACCAGCGGATTCCGCACGTGGCTGTCGGCTTGACGTATGATATACCAACATCGCCGACGGATCGGACAGCTGCGAGGAACCCCCATGCGTACAGTCGCCCAGGCCGTGGCCCGCGTGCTCGCCGACGCGGGAGTCGAACACGGCTTCACCGTGCCCGGAGAATCCTTCCTGGGATTGCTCGACGCGTTCGCCGAAACCCCGGAGCTGACGCTGGTTTCGACGCGGCACGAGAGCGGAGCGGCGTTCATGGCCGAGGCGTGCGGCAAGCTGAGCGGCGTCCCCGCCGTGGCGATGGCCAGTCGAGGCCCCGGCGCGACCAACCTGTCCATCGGCGTGCACACCGCCCGGCAGGACCACACCCCGATGGTGGTGCTGCTCGGACAGGTCCCCTCCACCAAGCTGGGCATGGAGAGCTTCCAGGAGGTCGACCTCGCGGCGATGTTCGCCCCGCTGGCCAACTGGTCAGCGCAGCCCGCTTCCGCCGCCGAGGTCCCGGGCGCGGTCGCCGAGGCGCTCGCGCGGGCGACCGGCCCGCGCCCGGGGCCGGCGGTGGTGGCGGTGCCCAGCGACTTCTGGGACGAGCCCTTCCCCGGCCCGCTGCCGGTCCCCGAGCCGTCGCCCGCCGAGGCACCCGACGTCGCCGCTGCGGCCGAACGGCTCGGTGCCGCACGCAGTCCCGTGGTGATCACCGGGGCACGTGATCCCGCGAGCCATCGCGAGCTCGTCGCGACCGCCGAGGAGCTCGGGCTCGCGGTCTACACCGGCTTCCGGCGGCAGGACTCCTTCCCCGAGGACCACCCGAACTTCGCCGGACACCTCGGCCTGTCGGTGCCGGACGCGCAGCTCAAGGCGCTGGAGAACGCCGACGTGGTGCTGTCGGTGGGCATGCGGCTCGACGAGGTGACCAGCCAGGGCTTCCGGTTCCCGCTGCCCGAGCAGGACCACCTGCGGCTGCCGCCATCGGCGCTCGCCGAGTTGCGCGCGAGGACTCCGGGTCGGCGGCGTGACTGGTCGACCGCCCACGCGGCGGTGCGCGAGTTCATGACCCCACCGGAATTCGACTCAACCTCCGCGCCGCACCCGACCGAGGTGGTGCGCGAGCTGCGGCGGCTCGCCCCGCGCGACGCGGTGGTCACCAACGACGCCGGCAACTTCTCCGGTTTCGCGCACCGCTACTGGTGTTTCACCGAGCCGCGCACGCAGCTCGGCCCGTGCAACGGGGCGATGGGTTACGCCGTCCCCTCGGCGGTGGCGGCGAAGCTCGTCGCACCGGAGCGCACCGTGCTCGCGATGGTCGGCGACGGCGGCGCGCTGATGACCGGCCAGGAGATCGAAACGGCCGTGCGCCAAGAGGCGCCCGTGATCGTGGTGGTGTTCCAGAACGGCCTGTACGGCACGATCGCGCTGCACCAGGTCAAGAGCAACCGCCCGATGTCCGCGGTGGGCATCGGTGCGGTGGACTTCGCGGGCTGGGCGCGGAGCCTCGGCGCCGCCGGGCACACCGTCGACACGCGCGACCAGTTGGAACCGGCGATCAGGAGCGCGCTGGCCGAGGACCGGCCGTGCGTGCTGGACGTGCGCATCGATCCCGACGTGCTCACCGCCGACGCACGGCTGGCGGACTTCTTAGAGAGCTGACTCCACTCCCGCGCGTCGGGCGACACCGCGCAACTGCTCGACGAGGGTGTCGGGCATCGGAATACCTTCTCGGCACCGCACTTCTCGTGAGGCGGCCTGCGGATCTCCCGCCACCAGAACGGGTTCGTGCGGGTTCAGCGGTGGTGTCGCGTGGAGCCGGTCGATGGCGTCGTCGAGGTCATCTTCGAACTCACCGGGTGGGCGGAACCCGCTCGGGTCCACAGCGAGGAAGAAGTGCCCGATGTTGTGCGGGTCCTCGGGTTCCCGGCTCGCCGGGAACGCGCCGCCGCACAGCGTGGCCGCCAGGACGTGGGCCATCATGCTCAGCCCGTAGCCCTTGTGCGAACCCATTTCCGCTGTTCCGCCGAGCGGTGTGAGGCCGCCGACGTCGTCGTTGCGGAGGATGCCGAGCGCCTGGCGCGCGTCGGTCACCGGCTGGGCGGCGTCGTCGACCACCCAGCCTTCGGGGAGGGGCTCGTCGTGGAAGTCGTAGACCTTGACCTTGTTGACGGCGGCCGTGGTGGTGGCGATGTCGAGCAGGAAGTGGGGATTGCGCCGGGCCGGCGCGGCGAAGGCGATCGGGTTGGTGGCCAGCATCGGCACCACCGATCCCGTCGGCGGCGAAGCGGGCAGGTTCGCCGAGCTGGTGACCAGCCCGACCAGCCCCTGCCGCGCGGCCATCTCGGCGTAGTGCCCCGCCGCGCCGAAGTGGTGCGAGTTGACCACCGAGACCACGCCGACGGTGCCGGCCTTCGCCTTGTCGATGGCCATCCGCATGGCGAACTCCCCAGCCGGATGCCCGATGCCGCCGTGGGCGTCGACCAGCGCCGATGCGGCGTTCTCGCGCACGACGGTGGGCCTGGCGCGCAGGTCGATCCTGCCCTCGGCGCGGAACTGCTCGTAGGTCATGAGCATCGACACGCCGTGCGAGTCGATGCCCGCCAGGTCCGTCTCGGCCATCACCTCGGCGGTGGTCTCGGCCAGGTCGTGGTCCATGCCCCACGCGGCGAGGACGTCGATGATCAGCGTGCGCACCGCCTCGGCGGAAACCCGCACCTCGCTCCTGCTCGCACCTGCGTCGAACCGCAAATCCGTCACCTCCAAGGGTTTTCGGCGGACCACGCCTCGTACTCGGCACGGGTGGCCTCGTCAGGCGGGTACGTCCCGCGCAGCGGACTACCGGATTCCACCTTGGAGAGGACGAAGGCTTCCAGATGTTCTTGCGCGGCAGCGGCTTCGGCGACCTCCTCCGCCAGGTGACGCGGGAGGCACACGACGCCGTCGGAGTCGCCGACGAGCACGTCGCCCGGGTAGACCGCGACCTCGCCGCAGCCGATGGGCACCTGCATGTCCACCGCGTGGTGCTGGATCAGGTTGGTGTTGGCGGACGGGTTCATCGCGAACGTCGGCATCTCCAGCGTCGCGAAGCCGTCCGAGTCGCGCACCGAGCCGTCGGTCACCACGCCCGCGCAGCCGCGGTGCAGCAGCCGGGTCGCCAGGATGTGGCCGAGCGAGGCGGCGCGCTGCTGCCCGCGCGAGTCGATGACCAGGACCTCGCCGCGGCCCACCGATTCCACGGCCTTGCGCTGCGGGTGGTCGTAGTCCTGGAACACCGACAGCACGTCGACGTCCTCCCGCGCCGGGATGTAGCGCAGGGTGAACGCGACGCCGACCATGTTCACCCGCGCCGGGTTCAGCGCCCGCAGGCCCTGCATGAACTGGTTGCGCAGGCCGCGCGAGAGCAGCTGCGTGGTGATGGTCGCCGTGCTGGCGTGGCGCAACGCCAGCAGGGTGCCCTCCGGCAGCGGATCGTGAGCCTTGACCGAGGTGTCCACCATCTTCGACCCTTCGCATCGTCGGATCTCTGAGATATCATATACCGCGGCCGCAACACCCGGTCGGCTCACGACACCGATCAGTCAAGTCACGCGAACGACGAAGTTCCAGACATCGGAAGGGGGCTCGCCGGCATGTCCCGTCCCAGGCTCACCGCCGAGCAGCTGCGCAGTCACCGCTGGTTCGGCGTGGACACCATGCGCTCGTTCGGGCACAAGTCCCGCGCCAAGCAGATGGGCTTCGACGCCGAGGACTACTCGGGCAAGCCGGTGATCGGCATCGTCAACACCTGGAGCGACATCAACCCGTGCCACACGCACTTCCGGGAGCGCGCCGAGGACGTCAAGCGCGGCGTCCACCAGGCGGGCGGGTTCCCGCTGGAGCTGCCGGCGATGTCGCTGTCGGAGCCGTTCCAGAAGCCGACCACGATGCTCTACCGGAACATGCTCGCGATGGAGACCGAGGAGCTGCTGCGCTCCTACCCCATCGACGGCTGCGTGCTGATGGGCGGCTGCGACAAGACCACCCCGGGTCTGATCATGGGCGCGACCAGCGTCGACGTGCCCTCGATCTTCCTGCCCGCCGGACCGATGCTCAAGGGCCGCTGGAAGGGCGTGACCCTCGGCAGCGGCTCGGACACCTGGAAGTACTGGGCGCAGCGCCGCGCGGGCACCCTCGGCGAGCAGGAGTGGGGCGAGATCGAGGACGGCATCGCCCGCTCACCGGGCCACTGCATGACGATGGGCACCGCCTCGACGATGACCGCCGCCGCCGAGGCCCTGGGGCTGACGCTGACCGGCGGTTCCTCGGTCCCCGCCGCGTTCTCCCACCACCCGCAGCTGGCGGTGGCCACCGGACGCCGGATCGTCGACCTCGTCTGGGAGGACGTGACGCCGCGGGAGATCCTGACCCGGGAGGCGTTCGAGAACGCCATCGCGGTGGTGATGGCGATGGGCGGCTCCACGAACGCGGTCATCCACCTGGTGGCGATGGCCGGTCGCGCCGAGGTCGACCTGCCGCTGGAGGTCTTCGACGACTGGTCCCGCGCGGTCCCGGCGCTGGCCAACATCCGGCCGTCCGGCGAGTACCTGATGGAGGACTTCTACGACGCGGGCGGGCTGCGCGGACTGATGGCCGAGCTCGGCGAGCTGCTGCACCGCGACACGATCACCGTCAACGGCCGCACGCTCGGTGAGAACCTCGTCGGCGCCGAGATCCACGACACCGACGTGATCCGCCGCCGCGACGACCCGCTGACCGAGCAGGGCGGGCTGGCGGTGCTGCGCGGTTCGCTGGCGCCGGACGGCTGCGTGATCAAGACCAGCGCGGCCAGCCCGGAACTGCTGCGGCACCGGGGCAGGGCGATCGTGTTCGACTCCTACGACGACATGGAGGCCCGCATCGACGCCGAGGATCTCGACGTCGACGAGACCTCGGTGCTGATCCTGCGCGGCGCGGGCCCGCTGGGCGGTCCGGGCATGCCGGAGTGGGGCATGCTGCCGATCCCGAAGAAGCTTCTGCGACAAGGTGTTTCGGACATGGTCCGGGTCTCCGACGCGCGGATGAGCGGCACCAGCTACGGCACCTGCGTGCTGCACGTGGCGCCGGAGTCGGTCGCGGGCGGGCCGCTGGCGCTGGTGCGCGACGGCGACGTCGTCGAGCTCGACGTGCCCGGACGCCGGCTCGACCTGCACGTCGACGCCGAGGAGCTGGAACGCAGGCGTGGCGGGTGGACGCGGCCGGAGCCGGTCTTCTCGCGCGGCTACGGCAAGTTGTTCGCCCAGCACATCACCCAGGCCGACAAGGGCTGCGACTTCGACTTCCTCGAAGGCACCGGCGGCGCGCCCGAACCGGCGATCCACTGACGCGAGCGGAGGCGAGGATGTCCACCAGCGTCGATGCGCTGCGCGGGGTCACCGCGATCACCGTGACCCCGTTCGACGGCACGGGCGCACCCGACTGGTCCGGTTACGAGGCGATCGTGGCGCGGATGGGTGCAGCCGGGGTCCACGTGATCACGCCCAACGGCAACACCAGCGAGTTCTACGCGCTGTCCCGCCAGGAGTGGCAGCGGGCCAACGAGGTCACGATGGCCGCCGCCGGCGACTCGGTGGTGATGCCCGGCATCGGCTACGACATCGCCACCGCCCAGGACATGGCCGTGGCGGTGCAGCAGCTCGGCGCGCCGCTGGCGATGCTGCACCAGCCGGTGCACCCGCACCAGTCGGTGGCCGGGTGGGCGGCATACAACCGGCTGATCGCGCAGTCCGCGCCGGGGCTCGGTTTCGTGCTCTACGTCAAGGATTCCCGCATCGGCGCCGACGCGCTGGGCTCGCTGTTCGACGCGTGCCCCAACGTGGTCGGCATCAAGTACGCGGTCGCCGATCCGCTGCGCTTCGGCGAGATCTGCGCCGCGCTCGGCGCCGACCGGGTGGCCTGGTCCTGCGGGCTCGCGGAGCGGTGGGCGCCGTCGTTCTGGCCGCTGGGCGCGGCCGGTTTCACCTCGGGCGGCGTCAACGTCGCGCCGAGGCTCTCCCTGGACTACCTGTCGGCTCTGCGCAGCGGCGACCAGGCCGAGATCCGGCGGTTGTGGTCGCTGATCTCCCCGTTCGAGAAGATGCGGGCCGAGGACGCGACCGCCTGCAACGTCGCGGTGGTCAAGGAGGCCCTGGCCCAGCAGGGGCTGTGCGGCGCAGGGGTCCGGCCACCGGCCGGTGGCCTGTCCTCGCAGCAGCGCGAACAGGTCACCGGTGTCCTGGCGTCCTGGTCGGAGGCCGGTTACTGACCGTCGATCCGGACGAACGCCTGGGCCGACGAGGCCCAGCGGTAGTGCTCGGTGTGGCCCTGGCCGGTGTCGAAGTCGTTGATCCGCACGGCGATGTCGTGGTGGAACATCTGGAACTCCTCCGGCACCTGGGTCCACACCGGCGGGCTGACCACGGTTCCCAGCGTGCGCGGCGCGGTGCCGCCCGGGTCCGTGGTCACACCGATCAGCGCCCGGGAGTACTCGGCGTCCCGCGGCCCGCACTCGATCAGGATCAGGGCGTCCTCGGCCCCTTCGCCGGTGACGTCGACGTGGCCGATCGGCTTGTCCGGGGTGAAGCGGTAGACCCGGTCTCCGGCCTCACCGGCGCCGCCGGTGAACGAAACCACCTGCCTCGGACAGGATCCCACCTGCGGCACCTCGAATTCGGCGTTGTGCCAGTCGATCCGCTGCACGTCGGCGGTGGCCGCACCGCTCGCTGCGACCAATCCCGCGGCCACGAGCACCCACGCGCTCGACGAGAACCACTTCCGCATGACGACCCCCAAGTGTTCAGCTGCGACCCACTGGCTACCGGAAACACGGGCGCTCGTGGCGATCCTGTTGCCAGTCGGCCACGCTTTCACCGCATCGGATGAAGAACGGGCCGCCCTTCCGGGGAAGGGCGGCCCGTTCCAGGGGTCCGGCGTTGGTGGTCAGCCGAGTTCGATGATGAGGTCTCCACCCTCGACCTGCTGCACCGCACCGATGGCGAGGCGCTTGACCTGCCCGCTCTGCGGGGCGGTGATGGCGGCCTCCATCTTCATCGCCTCGATCGTCGCGACCGTCTGGCCCGACTCGACGGCGTCACCTTCGGCGACCGCGAGGGTGACCACGCCGGCGAACGGAGCGGGAACGTGGCCCGGGTGCGAGCGGTCGGCCTTCTCCGCGACCGGCAGATCGCTGGCCACCGAGCGGTCGCGCACCTGGATGGGTCGCAGCTGCCCGTTGAGCACCGCCATCACGGTGCGCATGCCGCGCTCGTCGGGTTCGCTGATCGCTTCCAGCCCGATGAGCAGCCGCACGCCGGGCTCCAGGTCCACCGAGTACTCCTCCCCCGGCTTGAGGCCGTAGAAGAAGTCCTTGCTGCGCAGCAGCGAGGTGTCGCCGTAGGCGTCGCGGTGGTCCTGGAACTCCTTGGTGGGCTTGGCGAACATCAACCGGTTGAGCGTGTTGCGCCGGTCGTTGACCAGCCCGTCGCGATCTTCGGTGGACAGGTCGGCGATCTTGCGGGTGGTGGTGCGGCCTTCCAGCGCGCGGGTGCGGAACGGCTCCGGCCAGCCGGCCGGCGGGTCGCCCAGCTCGCCCTGCAGGAAGCCGATCACCGAGTCGGGGATGTCGAACTTGCGCGGCTCGGCCTCGAAGTCGGCCGGGTCGACGCCCGCACCCACCAGGTGCAGGGCGAGGTCACCGACGACCTTGGAGGACGGGGTGACCTTGACCAGCCGGCCGAGGATCCGGTCGGCCGCCGCGTACATGGCCTCGATCTCCTCGAACTTGTCGCCGAGACCGAGCGCGACCGCCTGGGTGCGCAGGTTGGACAGCTGACCGCCGGGGATCTCGTGGGAGTACACCCGGCCGGTCGGCGAGGCCAGGCCCGCCTCGAAGGGCTGGTAGATCTTGCGGACCGACTCCCAGTAGGGCTCCAGGTCGCACACGGACTGCAGGTCCAGACCGGTGGTGCGCTCGGTGTAGTCGGTCGCGGCGACCAGCGAGGACAGCGCGGGCTGCGAGGTGGTTCCGGCCATCGACGCGGTCGCCGCGTCCACGGCGTCCACACCGGACTGGATGGCGGCCATGTAGGTGGCCAGCTGCCCGCCCGCGGTGTCGTGGGTGTGCAGGTGAACCGGGAGGCCGAACTCGTCCCGCAGCGCGGAGACCAGCTTCGCCGCCGCCGGCGCGCGCAGCAGCCCCGCCATGTCCTTGATGGCCAGCACGTGCGCGCCCGCCTCGACGATCTGCTCGGCGAGCCGCAGGTAGTAGTCCAGTGTGTACAGCTTCTCGTCCGGATTGGACAGATCAGCGGTGTAGCACAGCGCGACCTCGGCGACGGACTTCCCGGTGTTGCGCACGGCTTCGATGGCCGGGCGCATCTGCTCGACGTCGTTGAGCGCGTCGAAGATCCGGAAGATGTCGATGCCGGTGTCGGTGGCCTCCTGCACGAAGTGCTCGGTCACCTCCGTCGGGTACGGCGTGTAGCCGACGGTGTTGCGGCCGCGCAGCAGCATCTGCAGGCAGATGTTGGGGATGGCCTCGCGGAGCTTGGCCAGCCGCTCCCACGGGTCCTCGGCGAGGAACCGCAGCGCGACGTCGTAGGTGGCGCCGCCCCAGCACTCGACCGACAGCAGGTCCGGCGTCATCCGCGCCACGTGCGGCGCGACGGCCAGCAGGTCCTTGCTGCGCACTCGGGTGGCCAGCAGCGACTGGTGGGCGTCGCGGAACGTGGTGTCGGTGACGCCGACGTTGTTGGCCTCGCGCATCCAGCGCGCGAAGCCCTCCGGGCCGAGCTCGGTGAGCTTCTGCTTCGAGCCGGGCAGCGGGGTGGTCGTCAGGTCGACCTCGGGGAGCTTGAAGCTCGGGTCGGCCGCGCTCGGGCGCGGCCCGTTGGGCCGGTTGACGGTGACGTCGGCGAGGTAGTTGAGCAGCCGGGTGCCGCGGTCGGCGGAGTGCCGGGCGGTGAGCAGCTGCGGGCGCTCGTCGATGAACGAGGTGGTGACGCGACCTTCGGCGAAGTCGGCGTCGTCGAGCACCGCCTGCAGGAACGGGATGTTCGTGGAGACACCGCGGATCCGGAACTCGGCGAGGGCGCGGCGGGCGCGGCCCACCGCGATCTGGAAGTCGCGGCCCCGGCAGGACAGCTTGACCAGCATCGAGTCGAAGTGCGCGCTGATGCTGGTGCCGGCGAAGGCGGTGCCGCCGTCGAGGCGGATGCCCGCGCCGCCCGGCGAGCGGTAGGCGCTGATCATGCCGGTGTCGGGGCGGAACCCGTTGGCCGGGTCCTCGGTGGTGATGCGGCACTGCAGGGCGGCGCCGCGCAGCTGGATCTTGTCCTGGGTCATGCCCAGGTCCTCCAGCGACTCGCCACCGGCGATGCGCAGCTGCGACTGGACCAGGTCGGCGTCGGTGACCTCTTCGGTGACCGTGTGCTCGACCTGGATGCGCGGGTTCATCTCGATGAAGACGTGGTTGCCGCGCTCGTCGACGAGGAACTCGACGGTTCCGGCGTTGACGTAGCCGATCTTGCGGGCGAAGGCGACCGCGTCGGCGCAGATCCGCTCCCGCAGCTGTGGGTCGAGGTTCGGGGCCGGGGCGATCTCGATGACCTTCTGGTGGCGCCGCTGCACCGAGCAGTCGCGCTCGAAGAGGTGCACGACGTTGCCGTGGCTGTCGGCGAGGATCTGGACCTCGATGTGCCGCGGGTTGACCACGGCCTGCTCCAGGAACACCGTCGGGTCGCCGAAGGCGGACTCGGCTTCGCGCATGGCGGCTTCGAGCGCCTCGCGCAGCCCGGCGGGGTCGTCGACGCGGCGCATGCCGCGACCGCCACCACCGGCGACGGCCTTGACGAAGACCGGGAAGGTCATCTGCTCGGAGGCCGACAGCAGTTCGTCGATGTCCCGGGACGGGGCCGAGGAGTCCAGCACCGGTACGCCGGCCTCGCGCGCGGCTGCCACGGCGGTGGCCTTGTTGCCGGTCATCTCCAGGATCTGCTTGCGCGGACCCACGAACGTGATGCCTGCTTCGTGACACGCCTTGGCCAGCTCGGGATTCTCCGAGAGGAAGCCGTAGCCCGGGTAGACCGCGTCGGCTCCCGCCTGGCGCGCGGCCTTGATGATCTCGTCGACGGACAGGTAGGCCCGGACCGGGTGGCCGGGTTCGCCGATCTCGTACGACTCGTCGGCTTTCAGGCGGTGCAGCGAGTTGCGATCTTCGTGCGGGAAGACCGCGACGGTCCCCGCTCCCAGCTCGTAGGCCGCGCGAAAAGCGCGAATCGCGATCTCGCCGCGGTTGGCGACGAGCACCTTGCGGAACATGCCGGCTCCCTCGGATAACAGGCGTCGGTCGGTGTGAGTGACACTACCGCGAAAATTCCCCTTAACGGGAGAACCTGTTAGGTGACGAAGACCTCGACACCCCTCATGACCAGCCCAAACGCGTGACACGCACAAGCTGTAGCGGAAAGAAAATCATGACTTCTTTCCGCTCGCAGAACTTTCGATCGTCTATTCGAAGCCTGGAGGTCACCTCGCGGTCACCCGGGCGACGGCAGCGGGCGGTTTTGGCCCGAACCGCCCGGGGACGATGTCGCATCTTCCCCGTCGGTTCAGACCAAAACTGCCCAGCATCCGGGAATTTCACGACTTACCGGAAGGCGATCACGACTTTTCGAGGTACTCCGCGCGCTCTTCGTCGACGACCTCGGCCACCATCCGCGCCAACCCCGGGTGCTCCCGCAGCGCGGGATCCGCGGCGACGAAGCGGTCCGCCTCCTCGCGCGCCTGAGCGATCACGTCCTCATCGCGCAACAACGACAACATCTTCAACCCGGACTTGCGACCCGACTGCGCCGCGCCCAGCACGTCGCCCTCACGGCGCAGCTCCAGGTCCAGCCGCGCCAGCTCGAAACCGTCGGTGGTGGAGGCGACGGCGTCCAGCCGCTCGCGCGTCGTGGTGCCGCCCATCGCCTCGGTGACCAGCAGGCACAGCCCCGGAGCGCTGCCCCGGCCGACCCGGCCGCGCAGCTGGTGCAGCTGCGACACGCCGAACCGGTCCGCATCCATGATCACCATGACGGTCGCGTTCGGAACGTTGACGCCGACCTCGATCACCGTGGTCGCCACCAGCACGTCCAGCTCGCCCGCGGCGAAGGCGCGCATCACCGCGTCCTTGTCATCGGCGGCCAGCCTGCCGTGCAAGATCCCCAGCCGCAGCCCCGACAGCGGTCCGGCCGCCAGCTGCTCGGCGACGTCGACCACTGCGACCGGCGGACGCCGCTGCTCACCACCGTCGTCCGGCGGGGGCTCCTCGCCGTCCCCGTCATCCACAGTGGACTTCTTCGACTTCTTGCCCTTGCCCGAGGTCTCCTCGTCGTCACCGATGCGCGGGCACACCACGTACACCTGGTGCCCGGCGGCGACCTCCTCGTGGATCCGCGCCCACGCCCGGTCCAGCCACGCGGGCTTCTCCGCCACCGGCACCACGCTGGTGCTGATCGGTGAACGGCCTTGCGGGAGTTCGCGCAGCGCCGAGGTCTCCAGATCGCCGTAGACCGTCATCGCCACCGTTCGCGGGATCGGCGTCGCCGTCATCACCAGCACGTGCGGCGCGGTCTCCTCGCCCGCACGGGCGCGCAGGGCATCGCGCTGCTCGACGCCGAAGCGGTGCTGCTCGTCGACCACGACCAGCCCCAGATCCGCGAAGGACACCTTGTCCTGGATCAACGCGTGCGTGCCGACGACGATCCCCGCCTCACCGGAGGCCGCCTCCAGCATCGCCTGGCGCCGCTGCGCGGTGTTGAGCGAACCGGTCAGCAGCGTCACCCGCGTCGCGTTCTCCGCCCCGCCGAGCTCCCCGGCCATGGCCAGGTCGCCGAGCAGTTCGCGCAGCGAACGCGCGTGCTGCGCGGCCAGCACTTCGGTGGGCGCGAGCATCGCCGCCTGCCGCCCGGCGTCGACCACCTGCAGCATCGCGCGCAGCGCGACCACCGTCTTACCGCTGCCCACCTCGCCCTGGACGAGGCGGTTCATCGGGTGCTCGGTGCCGAGGTCGGTGGCGATCTGCTCGCCGATCTCCTGCTGACCCTTGGTCAGCTCGAACGGCATCCGCTCGTCGAAGGCCACCCGCACGCCGTCCTCGCGGCGCTCGCACACCGGCGCCGGATGCGACTTCGTGTTGCTGCGCCGCTGCGCCAGCGTGAGCTGCACGGCCAGCGCTTCGTCCCACTTGAGCCGGTCCTGCGCTGCCGCGACCTCGCCGAAGTTCTGCGGCAGGTGGATCTTGCGCAGCGCGTCCTCCAGCACCGACATGCCCAGGCGCTCGCGCAACTCGGTGGGCAGCGGGTCGTCGGTCCCGTCCCACACGTCCAGCACCTGCTTCACGCAGCGCGCGATCGACCACGACGGCAACCCCTGCGCCGACGGGTAGACGGGCAGCAGCGCGCTCGCGAACTCCTCGGCGACGGCCCCGACATCGGTGGCCTCCGAGTCGAACAGCTGGTACTCGGGATGCGCGAGCTGGAGCTGCTCGCGGAACGCGGTGACCTTGCCCGCGAACATGCCGCGCTTGCCGGGGATCAGCTCCCGCTCGCGCCACGCCTGGTTGAAGAACGTGCACGACAGCGACCGGTGCCCGTCGGTGATGCGGGCCTCGACGATCGTGCCGCGGCGCGACTTCATGGTGCGCTTGGTGACCCGCTCGACCTTGGCCAGCACGGTCGCGTGCTCGCCGAGCTCCAGCCCGGCGATCGCGGTCAGCTCACCGCGCTCGGCGTAGCGGCGCGGGTAGTGCCGCAGCAGATCGCCGACGGTGACCAGGCCCAGGGCAGACTCGAGCGCCTTGCCGGTCTTGGCACCCAACAACCGGTCGAGCTTCGCGTCCAATGTGGTCACTGCAAGTCCTCCGCCTGCGTACTCGGATGGCACCGCAAGCTACTCGGCGGCACCGACGGTTTCCCGGCCGCCGACCCGCCAGCCGGCCCACGCCACCGGCAGCGCGCCGAGCAGCAGCCAGCCCTCGCCGGACAGTTCGGTGGCGTCGCGGAAGTCCGGCGCGTCCAGGTTGGCGATCGTGGTCAGCACGACGGTCCCCAGCATCACCCAGCCGAACACCGCCATCACGGCCGCGGCCAGCGCGGTGGCGCGCTCGCGCAGCACCCCGCGCAGCACCAGCGCGCTCCACACCGAGGCGACCACCAGCCACCACACCAGCTTGCCGACCAGGAAATCGCGCAGCGAGCTGGAAGTCTCGGGTGATCCGGTGGAGGTCCACTCCACGGCGATGGGTTCGGGCAGCCTCGCACCCACCAGCAGCGGCACGGCGACCATCAGCACGGCCACGGACAGCGTCCAGCCGGCGATCAACCACACGTACCGGCTCCGGATTCGCACTGCTGTCTCCCGCGTCACTTGATGACTCGGTTCGAGGTTAGCCGCACCGCCGGTGATCACCGCCGACCACCCGGGACGACGCGCGGGCGCGACCGGGAGGTCCGGCGTGCTCACATCGCCGAGCGCTCCGCGAGCAGCGCGTTGACCAGATCCGCCCCGCGATCGGGCTTGTCCACGCTGATGACGAAGTCGCGCCCGGAGTTCAGGCGCAGCACCAGGCATTCGCCGCCGCGCAGCATGATCGCGGTGGTGGCGGGAAGGACCCGGTAACCCCAGCCGCCGACCTCCAGGGCGCGGTGGCGGGCGACTCGGGCGCCGCTGATCTGCTCCAGCCGGATCCGGCGCACCGGGAAGCGCTGCGGGCCGAACGCGGCGCGCACGCCCTGCTCGTCGACGCGGATCCGCGCCGTCGACAGCGCTGACACGACGATTCCCACGAGCAGTGCGGGCAGCGCGACCTGCCAGCCGGTCAGGACGAGCGTTCCCACGCCCACCAGCACCCCGGCGGCTCCGACGATGACGAGGACTCGGCTGGACACCGAGGAGATCCACACCGCTCGGCGCCCGGGTTCGAGGTCGAGCCCGGCGGCGTCATCGGCCTCGGATTCGGCTCCTGGCTCGTCGGGGCCCCGGTTGCCGATCAGCCGGCCGGCGAAGCCCGCCACCGCCGCCCCCGCCAGCACGGGGAGCACGTGCCACACCGGCAACCGGGCGTCCTGCCAGGCGGTGTGGTCGAGGTTCGTCCACAGCGTCGAGGCCGTGATGCCCGCGAAGAAGACGGCCACCGCGCCCAGCATCGCCGCGGAACCGGCGCGGTGCGCCCGGCGTCGGCCCACGGTTCCCGCGATCACCGCGAAGACCGCGAGCAGCAACCACCCCGGCAGCACGACCAGCGGGAACATCGCCAGGGAGGTGGATCCGTCGGGAACGCCGGCGCCGCTGAAGTGGGTGGCGATCGGGTCCGGGAGCCGCTCGCGCAACAGGATCATCGGCACGACCAGCGCGATGGTCACGACGACCGTCCAGGCGATCGACAGGACCAGGAATGCCTTGCGGTGGTTCACGATTCCTCCTCGATCCACCGCGTCATGTCGGCGGTGGTGAAGCCGCGGCGCCGCGCCTCGGCCACCAGGTCGCGCAGCTGAGCACGCAGCCCCGACTCCGGGTCGGGACGCCGCAGCACGGTCACCCCTCGCCCGCGGCGGAACTCCAGCAGTCCCTCGGCGCGCAGCTCGCGCAGGGCTCGCAGCACGGTGTTGGCGTTGATGCTCATCGCGTCGGCCAGGTCGCGGGCCGGCGGCAGCCGGTCACCCGGCTCGGCCTCCCCGTCGGCGATGGCGCGCCGGATCGCATCGGCGGCCTGCTCGTGCAGCGGCCGCCCGTCCTCGATGTCCAACGTGAGCAACATGATGCCAATGAAACTAGCATCATCCGATTCATTTCGGAACCGGGCGCGACGAACGCGGGGACCCCGCAGGTCCCCCACGATCAGAGCGGAACTACTCGATGCCCATCAGCAGCAGCGAGTCCAAGGCGCCCGCCGGGTAGCTGGCCATCTCCACCTCGGGGTGGGCGCGGCGCAGGTGGGCCGACAGCTCCCCGGGCAGTTCGGGCGGGGTGTTGTCGCCGATGAGCGCGGTGAACAGCTCGCCACCGGCGGTGAGCATCCGGGTCAGCAGCTCCCGCGCGGTGGTGGTCAGGTCCTCACCGATGAGCACGACCTCCCCGTCGATCAGACCGAGGATGTCCCCGGGACGGCACCGACCGACCCAGGTCAGCGCTTCGGCGTCGGCGACGTAGAGCTCACCCCGGCGGGTCGCCGCAGCGGCCTCGGCCATCGCGACCTGGTCGTCGGCGCGGCGCCGGTGCGGATCGTGCACCGCGAGCGCGGCCAGCCCCTGCACCGGCGACGCGGTCGGCACCACCACGACCTCGGGCCCCTCGCCGGACTGACCGGCCACGGCCCGCTCCACGACCAGGGCCGTGTCCAGGTCGTTGGGCAGCACGACCACGTGCCCCGCACCGGTGCCGACGATCGCCTCCCGCAGCTCCGCCGGGACCGGGATCGAGCCGGTGACCAGCACATCGGCTCCCTCGCCGGCGAAGACCTCGCCGAGCACGTCCCCCGGCACGCACGCCAGCACCGCGACGTCGCGGGCGTAGGCGTCCTGCTGATCGGCGAAGCGGGTCACCTTGATCCGGTGCACCCGGCCGGATTCCACGCCCGCCTCGATCGCTCCCCCGATGTCGTCGCAGTGCACGTGGACCGCCCAGGAATCGGCCCCGTCACCGACGACCGACACGCAGTCGCCCAGCTCTCCCAGCCGCCCGCGCAGCGCTTCGGCCCGCTCCGCGTCGGTGTCGGCCAGCAGGTACATGACCTCGTAGTCGAAGCTCGACTCGTGCTCCAGCCGGTCCGACTCGGCGGGCACCGGTGAGTTCGGGGCCAGCCACTCGCCGTCGACGACGACCGCGTGCAGCGCGTCGAGCAGGATCACCAGACCTCGCCCGCCCGCGTCGACGACGCCCGCTTCCGACAGCACCGGCAGCTGCGCAGGTGTCGCGGCCAGCGCGTCGATCGCCGCGCGCGTCGAGGAGCGCACCACCTCGGCCAGGTCTTCGGCTTGCTGCGCGCCGCGGGCGGCGGCGCGCAGCACCGACAGCACCGTTCCCTCCTGCGGCTCGGCGACGGCCTGCCAGGCCAGCTCCTCGGCTCGCCGCAGCGCCTCCCGCCACGCCACGCCGTCGGCGGTCTCGCAGTCCCGCAGCTGCTCGGCCACACCCCTGATGGCCTGCGACAACAGCATCCCGGAGTTCCCGCAGGCGCCGCCGAGGGCGCCTTTGGCCAGCGCGGCGAACACGCCGCCGAGGGTGTCCGGAGCCGCCTCGTCGAGGGTGCGCACCGCCGCGCGCATGGTCTGCAGCAGGTTCGTCCCGGTGTCGCCGTCGGCGACCGGGTAGACGTTGATCCGGTCGATCGCCTCGCGCTCGGCCGACAGCGCCGACATGGCCAGGTCCGCCCAGCGGCGGGCAGTCGCCGCGTTCAGCGTCCGCAACACCCGGGAACCTCCCACGCACGTTAGGATCGGTCGCAGCCGAGACTATCCGCAGGCGGCGCCCTCACGGTGCTCCGCCGCACATCGGCCCCCGGCTCGGGAGCAGCCGGTGGCCGTGGGCTAGACTCATCGGGTCCCAGGGTGGCGATGACCCCGGGCAACCGGGTTCTCCGGGCTCAGTCCGCCGCACGGCGGTGAGCAGGAAGCGCTCCCGAAATGCCTCTCCGATCCGGCGTGGCACGACAGCGGAGCTCTCATCGCTGTAACCGTCAAGCAAAGTAAGGGGTGTCTGACGTGGCTGCCGTCTGCGACGTCTGTGGCAAGGGACCAGGCTTCGGCAACTCGGTCTCGCACTCCCACCGGAAGACCAAGCGCCGGTGGAACCCGAACATTCAGACCGTGCACGCCAAGATCGGTCTGTCCCAGCGCAAGCGCATGAACGTGTGCACCTCCTGCATGAAGGCAGGCAAGGTCGCCCGCGGCTGAGGATGTGTTCTTAGCTAGGAGCCCCGAGGTGGTACCTCGGGGCTTTCTGCTGTTCAGGGCCGGGAAACGTCAGGCAAGCGCCGCAGGCGCTTCCTCTGTGCCCCGCCCTCGCAACCTGCACCGCCGCGGGTTCTCAGACGTCTTCTGGGGAGGACAGCCGTAGCGCCGTGTATTGGCATACATCAGTCTCGGATCCCGGAGCCAGAAGACGTCTGAGGTTCCGCCACCCGCACCGCCACGCAAAAAGACCACTGACAAGTTCCGAGGCCTACGGCAGCTTCCAGTCGATGGGTTCCCAGCCCTTGCTCTGCAGGATCTCGTTGGCTCGGCTGAAGGGCTTGGAGCCGAAGAAGCCGCGATCGGCCGACATCGGGCTCGGGTGGGGCGACTCGACGCACTCCACGCCGGGCATGAGCGGCCGGAGGTCGCGAGCGTCGCGTCCCCACAGGATCGCCACCAGCGGCTCGTCACGAGCAGCCAGGGCCTTGATCGCCTGCGCGGTGACCTGCTCCCAGCCCTTGCCCCGGTGCGAGCCGGGCTTGCCGGGGCTGACCGTGAGAGCGCGGTTGAGCAGCAGCACACCGCGTTCGGTCCACGGCGTGAGGTCTCCGCTGGAGGGCTTCGGGTGACCGAGGTCCTCGCTGTACTCGCGGAAGATGTTGACCAGGCTGCGCGGCGGCGCGACGCCCTGGGCGACCGAGAAGCTCAGCCCCACCGGATGACCGGGCGTCGGGTACGGGTCCTGGCCGACGATGAGCACGCGCACGTCGTGGAACGGTTGCTGGAAGGCGCGCAGCACGTTCTCCGGAGCGGGCAGGTAGGTGCGGCCTTCGGCGACCTCGGAACGCAGGAAGGCGCCCATCGCCGCGATCTGATCCGCGACCGGCGCGAGCGCCTCCGCCCAGCCGGCTTCGACGGTTTCGTGCAGGGGACGTGCTGCCATGCCGAGCAGGTTAGCGATCGACTTCAACGGCCTCACGCACAGCCCCACAACCACTCATCAGTGTCACACGTCACATACCGATGACGTAACGGCGATCGGGAGCTCACCACAAGCGTAATCGGAACTACTCCGAAAGTGCCATTTTCGCCCGTCATCGCGGAAATGCACTCGGCAAATCAGTGACGCTCCGAGAGCAGGTTTCGGCACTTCGAACGTGCGGTGGCGCATAAAGCAAATAACGTGGGAATGCTCGATGTCGCGCTTTTGGTGGCCTCCACTTGGCCACTCGGCTAGGTTCTGGCGAAGTTCCAAATCGACCACGGCCGTGGAGACAACACCCGGAGGTGGGCCGCATCTCATGACTTCTCAGGAAACAGCCGAATCAGAGGCCGAGCAGAAGTCGTTGCTGCGTCGAGCGGTCGGCGCAGCCGCAATCGGTAACTGCACGGAGTGGTACGACTTCGGCGTCTACGCGTATGTGGCCGCATATGTCGGCCACCAGTTCTTCCCCGGTCCGTGGGAGACCGTCTCCGCGTTCGGCGTCTTCGCCATCTCCTTCCTGTTCCGCCCGCTGGGCAGCCTGTTCTTCGGCCCGCTCGGCGACCGGATCGGCAGGCAGAAGGTCCTCGCCGTGACGATTCTGCTGATGTCGGGCTCGACGTTCGCCATCGGTCTGCTGCCGACCTACGGCGCCATCGGCATCTTCGCGCCGATGCTGCTGCTGCTCTGCCGGTTGCTGCAGGGCTTCTCCACCGGTGGCGAGTACGGAGGCGCGGCGACCTACATCGCCGAGTACGCCCCCGACCGCAAGCGCGGCTTCTGGGGCAGTTGGCTCGAATTCGGCACTCTGGTCGGATTCGGACTCGGCGCGCTGGTCCCGACCATCCTGATCCTCACGCTGGACAGCACGTCCATGGAGAGCTGGGGCTGGCGCATCCCGTTCCTGATCGCCGGTCCGCTCGGCGGTGTCGGTCTGTACCTGCGGTCCAGGCTGGAGGACACCCCGGCGTTCAAGCAGCTGGAGAACACCCACCAGGTCGCCAAGTCCCCGCTGCGGGACCTGGTCCGCGAGTGGTGGCGCCAGCTGCTGATCCTCATGGGCATCGTGGTCCTGATCAACGTCGCCAACTACACGATCCTGACCTACATGGAGACCTACCTCTCGGACACGCTCGACGTGCCCGACGGGCAGGAGCACCAGGTGCTGGTCCCGCTGCTGCTGACGGTCGCGTTCATGATGGCCATCATCACGCCCGTCGGCGCGCTGTCGGACCGCATCGGCCGGAAACCGCTGTTCATCTCGGCGGCCATCTGCTTCCTGGTGCTGCCGGTCCCCGCGTTCTGGCTGATCGGCCAGGGAACGGTGCTGACCACCATCCTCGGTCTGGCGCTGCTGGCCATCGGTCACGTGCAGCTGATCGGGCCGCTGGCCGCGACGCTTCCGGCGATGTTCCCGACCAAGGTCCGCTACGCGGCGTTCTCGGTCGGCTATAACATCTCCACTGCCGTCTTCGGTGGCACTGCGCCACTGGTCAACGACGCCGTCGTGACCAACACCGGCAACAGCTACTTCCCCGCCTTCTACCTGATGGGCGCGGCACTGGTCGCCCTGGTGCCGATCCTGCTCATGAAGGAGACCGCGAGGAAGCCGCTGATGCAGGACGCCCCCGCGGCGGCCCCGGCGAGCTGACTGCCGGACCCACCACATGCGAGGACGCCCCCCGGTTCATCCGGGGGGCGTCCTCCTTTTCGCTCCTACCGCCAATGCTCCCAGCCGGTGGGGCCTTCGTAGTCCTTGCCGTCGATGGTCACGCCCGAGCCTTCCGCGACCACGCCGATCTCGCGGAAGTCCGGCGGCAGCGGGCGGTTGGCGGGGAAGGTCGCGATCAGCGCCTGGTCCTCGCCTCCGGTGAGCACCCAGTGTCGGGCGTCAGCTCCCAGAGCGGAGGCGACCTCGGTGAGCCGCTGCGGGATCTCGACCTGCTCCAGGCGGAGGTCGATGGCGACCTCCGAGGCGGTGGCGATGTGGCCCAGGTCGGCCAGCAGGCCGTCGGAGGTGTCCACCATGGACGTGGCACCGGCGACGGCCGCCTGCGGTCCGGCGCCGTAGGGCGGTTCGGGCACGCGGTGCGCGCCCACGACGGCGACCGGGGAGCGGAATCCACGCCCCAGGACGGCTAATCCCGCCGCCGACCAGCCGAGCCTGCCTGCCACGGCGACGACGTCACCCGGACGCGCGCCGGAACGGGTGACGGGCTCCCTGCCCTGCAGATCACCGAGGGCTGTGATCGAGATCGTCAGTGACGGCGACGACACCATGTCGCCGCCGACGATCCCGATCCCGGCCTGCTGTGCCTCTTCCCACAGGCCGTCCGCGAGCTCGTCGACCACGGACGCGGACGTGTCGGGCGGGCAGCCGAGACCGACCAGCAGACCCGTGGGCACCGCGCCCATCGCGTTGATGTCGGAGAGGTTCACCGCGACCGCTTTGCGACCCACCTGATTCGGTGTGGACCAGTCGAAACGGAAGTGGACATGTTCCACCAGCACATCGGTGCTGGCCACCACGCGACCGTCGGGAGCGGCCAGCACCGCGGCGTCGTCACCCGGGCCGAGAAGCGTGCCCGGCGACTGATGACGACCAGCTGTCACTCGATCGATGAGATTGAACTCACCCACCTGGGAAATGGTCTGTGGTTCCTGGGACGAGTCAGGACCCAACTGGGACCTTCCTTCCTTGAGCATCAGCTCGGTCAGATGGGGTAGCTTTCTGCCAGTTTCCTACCCCGAGCACATGGGCTAGACGAAGGGGCACGCCGTGGTACAGGCATACATCCTCATCCAGACAGAGGTCGGCAAAGCAGCCGCCGTCGCCGGCGAGATCGCCGGGTCCGCCGGTGTCATCAGCGCCGAGGACGTCACCGGTCCCTACGACGTCATCGTGCGCGCTGAGGCCGAGAACGTCGACCTGCTCGGCAAGATGGTCGTCGCGAAGATCCAGAACGTCGAGGGCATCACGCGCACGCTGACCTGTCCGGTGGTTCACCTCTGAGGAACCCCTGTTCCGGCCGGGCCCCGGCGTGGTGCTGTGATGGACGGCGTGGTTGAGCACGAGGATTCCGGCGTTCCCAAGCCGGTTCTGATCATCGCGATCGCGCTCGGCGTGCTGCTGGCCGTGGGCGTGGCCGGTGTCGGCGTCTACGGCTGGTACGGCGAGCACCGGATCCGGCAGGAGACCGCCGCCGCCGAGGCCGCCCGCCGCACCGGTCCGCTGGCAGCGGCACCGATCCCGGCACCCGAGGCGCAGTCCCCGGAGTGCGCCGCGGTGATGTCCGCGCTGCCCGCGCAGCTGTCGATCGGTGGCGCCCAGGTGCCGCGCAGGCCCCTGGCCCAGCCCGCACCGGCCGCGACCGTCGCCTGGGGCGACGCCCAGCACGACCCGGTGACCGTGCGCTGCGGCATCGACGCACCCGCCGAGCTGACCCCGACATCGCAGCTGATGGACGTCTCCGGGGTCAGCTGGCTGGAGATCAACCAGGGCGGCGATTCCTCGTGGCTGGCCGTGGACCGGCCGGTCTACGTGGCGCTGAGCGCCCCGGCCGACATCGGAACGGGCCCGCTGCAGGACCTGTCGAAGCTGATCGGCGGGAAACTCCCCGAGCAACCCGTCTTCCCGTAGCCCCAGACGCGAGAAGGCCGTCCCTCACCGGAGTGGGGGACGGCCTTCTCCCGTCGGTTCAGCGCAGGCCGGTGCCGCGCGCCAGCGCCGTGTCGACCAGCGTGGTCAGCAGCGCCGGGTAGTCGATGCCGCTGTGCGCCCACATCCGCGGGTACAGCGAGATCGGGGTGAAGCCCGGCATCGTGTTGACCTCGTTGATGATCAGCTTGCCCTCGTCGGACAGGAAGAAGTCGACGCGGGCGAGCCCCTGGCACTCCAGCGCGGCGAAGGCGCGCACCGCCATGTCGCGCAGCTCGGCGGTGTGCTCGTCGCTGATCTTGGCGGGCAGGTCGAACTCGGTGACGTCGTCGAGGTACTTCGACTCGTAGTCGTACCAGTCGGTCTCACCGGTGACCCGCAGCTCGGCGGGCTGCGACGCCTCGACGCGGCCGTCGGGGAACTCCAGGACGCCGCACTCGATCTCGCGCCCGACCACACCGGTCTCGATGATGACCTTCGGGTCGGTGCGGCGGGCTTCGACGATCGCGTCGTCCAGGTCGGCCCAGTCGGTGACCTTGGTGATGCCCAGCGACGAACCGGCCCGCGCGGGCTTGACGAACACCGGCAGGGTGAGCCGGTCGCGCTGCGCCTCGGTCAGCGTCTCCTGGCCCCGG
This sequence comes from Saccharopolyspora sp. NPDC049357, assembly GCF_040677225.1. Taxonomy (NCBI): domain Bacteria; kingdom Bacillati; phylum Actinomycetota; class Actinomycetes; order Pseudonocardiales; family Pseudonocardiaceae; genus Saccharopolyspora; species Saccharopolyspora sp. NPDC049357. Next base: position 92,002 of record NZ_JBFAQJ010000003.1, read on the forward strand.
CGCAGCACCTCGTAGGTGCCGACCTCGATGCCTTCGGCCGCGAGCAGCTTCTTGGTGTACTCCTTGTCCATCGACACCGCGCTGGAGAGCACGCCCGGACCCACGTAGGGCACGTCGGCCATCTCCAGCAGGCCCTGGATGGTGCCGTCCTCGCCGAAGGCTCCGTGCAGCACCGGGAAGACGACGTCGACGCCGGAGAGGACTTCGCCACCCTTCCCCGGTTCGAGCAGCACCAGTTCCTGGCGGGTCGGGTCACCCGGCAGGGCCAGCGCGGTGCCGGAGACGACCCGGGGTTCCTTGCGGTCCCGGATCTCCAGCTGCTTCGGGTCGTCGGTGCCGAGCACCCAGGCGCCTTCCTGGGTGATGCCGACCGGCACGATCTCGAAACGGTCCTGGTCCAGGTGGGCGAGCACGCTACCGCCGGACACGCAGGAGATGCCGTGCTCGGTGCTGCGCCCGCCGAAGACGACGGCCACCCGGGTCTTGCGCGAAGTCATGCGCCGGACCATACCTCGCGCTAGCACGCGTCGTTCTACGAAGCCCTTGCGCCTGCGACACGATGCGGTCACGTGCAGGTTCGCCGGCACAGCCTCGCCACGACCGGCAGCGCGGCTTCGAGCTCATCGCGGGTGCAGGCGGCGTAACCGAGGGCGAGTCCGTGCCACCGCTGCGGACCGTCGTGGTGCCGTCGCAGCCCGTCGAGGACGATTCCCCGCTCCGCCGCTTCGTCGACGACGCGCTGCTCGGTCTCGGCGTCCGGCAGCGGCAGCACGACGTGGGCGCCCGCGCGGTCGCCGAAGACGCTCACCCCCTCGGCGGCGAGGCGATCGACGACGATCGCGCGGCGCTGCGACAGCTCCCGCCGCAGCCGACGCAGGTGCCTGCCGAGGTCTCCGTGTCGGGCGAGTTCCACCAGCACGCGCTGCCCCGCGGCGGCCGGGCCGACGCCGATGCGTTCGCGGTGCCGCTGCACGGCGGTGGTGATCTTCTCGGCGGCCAGCATCCAGCCGACCCCGAGCGTCGGGGTGAGGATCTTGCTGGTGGTGCCCAGGTGCACGACGACGTCCGGGGCCATCGACGCCAGCACCGGCAGCGGCGCGACGTCGTAGCGGAGTTCGCCGTCGTAGTCGTCCTCGACGATCAGCCAGTCCTCGGAGCGGGCGCGTTCGATGAGCGCGATGCGCCGTTCGGCCGGGAGCCGTCCGCCGATCGGGAACTGGTGCGCCGGTGAGCAGTAGACGGCTGCCACGTCGCTCGGGACGTCGTCGACGACGAGACCGGAGTGGTCGACCGGTGCGGGCACGACCTCGATCCCGGCGGTCTTCAGCGCACCGACCGCGCGCTGGTAGCCGGGTTCCTCGACGGCGACCTTCGCCCCGCGCGGCAGCACGGCGGCGGCGAGTTCACCGAGCGCGGTGCTGGTGCCGCCGGTGGCCAGCACGTTCTCCGGCGTCCAGCCGCCGACGACCAGACCCCGGTGTCGCAGCAGGTGTTCCACGACCGCCTCGCGGTAGCTGAGCAGTCCGGCCCGTTGCGGGCGCAGGTCGGGCGCGGTGTCGGCGGCGGCGCGCCACGCCCGGCGCCAGATGGCGCGGTCGATGCCGTCGGCCCACGGGACCCCGGGAACCAGGACGATCACCGGATGCTCGGCGTGCCGGTGCTGCAGGACCGGTGGCGGCACGGCGTCGCTGCGGGCGCCCGGCGGGCTGGTGGTGACGTAGGTGCCCGAGCCGCGCCGCCCGACGATCCAGCCTTCGGCGTGCAGCTGCTCGTAGGCGGCGGCGGTCACGGTGCGGCTGACCGCCAGGTGGCGGGCCAGCGCGCGCGTCGAGGGCAACCGGTCGCCGCCGCGCAGCTGGCCGATGGTGGCCGCGTGCCGCAACGCGTCGGCCAGCTGCACCGCGAGCGGCAGATCGCCGTCCCGGTGCAGGTCGATGGCCAGTTCCAGCAGCGGTGAGCTGGCCGCGGGCACGTCATGTGGCATTTCGGAATTCTCCCTGATTGGCACTTCGATGATGCCACTTCTCAGGTGAGGCTGGTGACGTGACTTCGCAGCTCTCCCCAACCGAACGGTCCACCGTCCGCCGAGGCGCCAAGCGGGCGCGCACCGACCGCGGCGACCTCCACGCGATCCTCGACACCGGGCTGGTCTGCCACCTGGCGGTGATCGTCGACGGTTCGCCGCGCGTGCTGCCCACCGGCTACGGGCGTCGCGGCGACACGCTCTACCTGCACGGATCGACCGGGGCGCGCAGCCTCCGGGAAGCCGGCGAGGTGTGCGTGTCGGTGACCCACGTGGACGGCGTCGTCTACTCGCGGTCGATGATGCACCACTCGATCAACTACCGATCGGCGATGATCCACGGACGCATCCGGCTCGTCGAGGACCCCGCCGAGCGCTGGGAAGGTCTGCGAGTGATCACCGAGCAGCTCGCACCGGGATCGTGGGACTACGCGCGCCGGCCCGACAAGAAGGAGCTCGCCGCCACCGCCGTCCTGGCGCTGGACCTCACCGAGGCCGCGGTGAAGATCCGCACCGGCGACCCGGGCGACGACGCCGAGGACGTCGAGGCGAACGAGGCCTGGGCCGGCGTGCTCCCGCTGCACCGGAGCTGGGGCACGCCGGTGCCTTCAGCCGACCTGATCGCGGAACTGCCCGTGCCCGAACACGTTCTGCGGCGGTCCTGAGCGGATCAGCCGCGGATCGTGCGGTTCGCCCGCTGCGGGCGGTAGACGTGGATGGTCACCGCCGGGTCCACGCCGAGGTTGCTGACCTGGTGGGCGTAGTTCGGGCCGAACACCCGGGACTGGCCGGTGGTCAGCGAGTGCAGGACCTCGGAGCTGCCGGGACGGGCGACCCGCTCCGTCAGATTCCCCTGCACGACGGTGAAAGCGCCGGTGGCGCCGCCGTGGTCGTGCAGATCGGTGTGCTGGCCGGGCAGCCAGCTCAGCAGCCACGCCTCGTAGGCGTCGGTGCGGGCGAGCAGCCCGGCCCAGCGCTCCTCGGCGTCGTAGCGCAGCAGGTGCGCCCAGGATTCGCGGTCGGCGGCGAACTCGCGGGCGATGCGGGCGGGGTGCGCGATGCTCAGGTCAGCGGGCGCGGCAACGGTGTTGGGCGGAACGGCGAACACGTGGAAGTCCTTCGGAGATCGTGAACGAACCCCGGGGCGCAGGCGCGCGAGGACGCCGCGATCAACCCGGGAAGCGGATGAGATCGATCAACACGAAGAACACGAACAGAGCGCGCTGGCGACGCGGTGCAGGTCGATGTGACCCCGTCGGCCGATGAACGCGCGCTTCAACACGCCACGCACTCAACCAGTCCCCCACCCCGCCGTCAACCACCGCCCGCTCCCACCACCCACAACCCGCGACCCACTTCACACCCGTTGGAGTGAGGAGGCCCGATTTCCACTGAAGTTCGAACCCGGAATTCCACTGAAATCCGCAACCCGGTTTCCACTGAAATCCGTCCCACCCGCACCACGAGGGGAGGTGCGAGTGGGACGGGTGGTGCGTCGGATCCGTGCGGACTTAGTCGACTCCGGTCAGGACCGGGGTCGACGCGAGTCCTGACCGGGCTCGACTTTGGGACCGGAACCGGGGCAACTCGGGTCAGGTGGGGTGGTTTGGGTCAGGAGAGGGCTTGGAGGACGTCTTGGACCAGGTCCTGGGGGTTCTCGCAGCCCGCTGAGAAGCGGACGAAGCCCCCGGGGACCGGGTCGCCCCACTGGGCTCGGCGGTCGGCCGTGCTGTGCAGGCCGCCGAAGCTGGTGGCCGCGACCACCAAGCGGCTCTTCGCGATGAAGGCCTGCACCGCGTCGGCGTCGGCGAGTTCGAAGCGGAACACCCCGCCGAAGCGGCGCATCTGCCGGCTCGCCAGCTCGTGCGCCGGGTCCTGCGACCAGCCCGGCCAGCGCAGACCGCTCACCGCCGGGTGGTCGGCGAGGGCGTCGACGAGCGCCGCGGCGTTCTCGGCCTGCCGGGACAGCCGCAGGTCGAGAGTTCCCATGCTGCGGTGCGCCAACCACGTCTCGAACGGCCCGGGGATCGCACCGGACAGCGAACGCGCGCGCACCAGGCGGTTCGCGAGCTGCTCGTCGCGGACCGACACGTGTCCCAGCAGGATGTCGCTGTGCCCGGACAGGGCCTTGGTGTCGCTGGCGATGACGATGTCCGCGCCCAGCTCCAGCGGACGCTGCCCCAGCGGGGTCGCGGTCGTGTTGTCGACCGCCAGCAGCGCACCCGCAGCGTGGGCGCGCTCGGCCAGCGCGGTGATGTCGCAGACGTCCCCGCCCGGGTTCGACGGCGTTTCCAGCAGCACCAGCCGGGCGCCCTCGAAGACCTCGTCGGCCCACGGGCCGGGCGTGGGGATCTCGCGCACGTCCAGACCGAGCTCGGTCAGCTCGTCGCTGACGAACTGCCGCGACGCGTAGTAGCCGTCCGAGGGCAGCACCAGCTTGTCGCCGGCCCGCAGCACCGAACGCAGCACGGTGCTGATCGCCGCCATGCCCGAGGGCAGCAGCACGCAGTGCCCGCCGTCGAGCTCGCCGATCGCCGATTCCAGCCCGCGCCAGGTGGGATTGCCCGCGCGCCCGTAGAAATCACCGCCGGGTCCGGACTCCCCGAGGTGGTACGGCGCGGCGAACACCGGTCCCGGCAGCAGCGGCGCGCCCGCCTCCGGTTCCGGGTGCCCGCCGTGCACCACGCGCGTTCCGTCGCCCAAATCCCCAAGATCCACTGTGGTCACTCCCGCACTCGCGATCGACGCGAGCGCGGACCGGATCACTCGGCCTTGCGCTCGCGTCCCAACAACTCCGCAGCGGCAGGCCCCGGCTCCAGACCTTCGTGGCACACCCGGTGCACCACGTCGGTGATGGGCATCTCCACGCCGTGCCGGGCTGCCAGCTGACGGATCGACGAGCAGGATTTCACGCCCTCCGACACCTGTCCGTGGGCAGCCTCCTGCGCCTGTGCCACGGTCTCTCCCCTGCCCAGCCGCTCACCGAAGGTCCGGTTGCGCGACAGCGGCGACGCGCAGGTCGCCACCAGGTCGCCCAGACCGGCCAGCCCGGCGAAGGTCATCGTGTCCGCGCCCAGCGCGACGCCGAGGCGCGTCGTCTCCGCCAGACCGCGCGTGATCAGCGACGACATCGTGTTGTGCCCGAAACCGAGCCCCGCGGCGATCCCGCAGGCCAGTGCGATGACGTTCTTGCAGGCCCCGGAGATCTCGATGCCCACCAGGTCGGTGTTGGTGTACGGGCGGAAGTACCGCGTGAAGCACGCCTTCTGCAACGCCACCGCCCGCTCCTCCTCGGAGCAGGCCACCACGGTCGCGGTGGGCTGACCGGCGGCGATCTCCTTGGCCAGGTTCGGCCCGGACACCACCGCGACCCGTTCCATCGGCACGTCGGCGACCTCGCCGATGACCTGGCTCATCCGCTTGAGCGTGCTCAGCTCGACGCCCTTGGCCAGGCTCACCAGCGTCACGTCCTGCGGCAGCAGCGGCTGCCACCCGGCGAGGTTCTCGCGCAACGTCTGGCTGGGCACCGCCAGCACCACGAATTCCGCGGCGTGCACCGCCTCGGCGGCGTCGTCGGTGGCGCGCAGCCGCTCCGGCAGGGCGATGCCGGGCAGGTAGGAGTCGTTGCAGCGGGTTTCGTTGATCTCCGCCGCCACCTGCGGACGCCGGGCCCACAGGTAGACGTCGTTGCCCGCGTCGGCGAGGACCTTCGCGAACGTGGTCCCCCAGGATCCGGCGCCCAGCACCGCGATCCGCTCAGGCTGCGCCATCGGTGCCCTTCTTCTTGCGCGCCGAGGCGTAGAACTCGGTGGGCGGCTGCTCCTCGCGGATCTCACCGAGCAGCTCCCGGACCCGGCTCATCGCCAGGTTCGTGACCTCGCGGATCGTCTCCACGTCGGGGTTCTCCGTGCGGTAGGCCGACAGGTCCAGCGGCTCACCGATCACGTAGTTCACGGTCTTGCGCGGGAAGGGCCGGAACTTCTTGTTGTAGTGGTCGTAGATCTCGCGGGTGCCGAAGCGGGCGACCGGGATGACGGGGATGTCGTTGGCCAGAGCCAGCCGGGCCACACCCACCTTCGGCGTCATCGGCCAGCCGTCGGGGTCCTTGGTGATCGTGCCGTCCGGGTAGATCACCAGGACCTTGCCGTTCTCCAGGCCCGAGTGCGCGTCGCGCAGGCTCTTGTGCGCGTCCGCGGTGCCCCGGTAGACCGGGATCTGCTCCACGCCGACCAGCACGTTCCTGAGCACCGGCACGTTCCACAGGCTGTTCTTGGCCATGAAGCGCGGCACCCTGGCCGCGCGGTGGACGGTGACCGCGTCGAAGATCGGGTCGAGGTGGGACACGTGGTTGAGCACGAGCAGCGCACCGCCCTCAGCCGGGATGTTGTGCGCCCCGCGCACGCGGACGCGCGCCAGCAAGTGCGTCAGCGGGTAGAACACCCAGCGGGCCAGGCCCAGCCAGAAGATGCCCATCCCGTGTGCCTTCTCGCTGGTCGTCCTCCGCTGGCGTCGGAGGTTTCTCGATTCCGCCACGGCTTTTCTCCTCCAGATCTCGAGCGCCAGTCAAATTACCCGGCCCCGGCCACAGCCTCGTCAACCAGGCGGCACTTGGGAAGCCCTCCACCACATCGGCGGACGTTGACGCAAGATGGTTCCCGTGACCACCGAGAACACGCCCGACACCGCCGGGGTGCACCTGCTGGTACCGCTCAAGCCGCTGACGCGGGCAAAGTCCCGGCTGCTGGCCGGCCGCGGATCGGCCGGGCACTTCGAGCTGGTCACCGCGATGGCGATGGACACCGTCGTCGCCGCACGTCGCGCGCGAGGGGTCGCGGGCGTGGTGGTGGTCTCCTCCGATCCCGCGCTGACCGCGGCGTTCAATGCTCTCGGCGTCGAGGTGCTGCCCGACCGCCCGGCCGACGGGCTCAACGCCGCGCTGCGGCACGGCGACGAGGTGCTGCGCGCCCGAGGCACGTTCCGCGTCGGCGCGCTGCAGGCCGACCTGCCCGCCCTGCGCTCAGGTGAACTCGGCTGGGCGCTGCGCGCGGCGGGAACCGACCGCTCGTACTGCCCGGACCTCTCGGGCGACGGCACGACCCTCCTGCTGGCCGAACCCGACCAGCCGCTGGACCCGCGCTTCGGTCCGGGCTCCGCCGAAGCCCACGGCGAGTCCGGCGCCAAAACCCTCGCCGGACCGTGGGAGTCGCTGCGCCGCGACGTCGACACCGAAGCCGACCTGGCCTCGGCGAGAGCCGTCGGACTCGGACCCCGCACGACCGCTCGGCTGGGCCTGGGCGAATGAGCGGAAGGTTCCCCTGCGCACGTCCGGCGACGACGCCGGCGCCGATGACAGGAAGGTTCCCCTCCTCCCGCCACGGCCCGCAGGAAGGGTCCCTTCCGCTCACCCGGGTGGCAGGGAGGTTCCCTTCCGCACGTCACGCGAGGTTCCGCTGTGTTCGGACGAACATCAGATGAACGGCATGGTTGCTCGATCTGAAACGGTTTTTTGAGTGACAATGGCTCGGTGAGCACGAACAGCGACCGGTCACCGAAGCGGCCCGCCAAACGCACCTCGTCCGCAGGCAAGGCGGCGGCGAGCCGCGAACCGCGTCCTGCTCGCCGCGCCACCGCCGGCAACGAGACGGCCGGGCCCCTGCCCGCGGTCACCGGCGGTGCGCGAGTTCCCTCGGCGCCGCCCGCTGTGACCAGGGCCGCGGCCACGACGGACCTGCCCGAGGACCGTTACCTCAACCGGGAGCTGTCCTGGCTGGACTTCAACGCGCGCGTGCTGGCCTTCGCCGAGGACCAGTCGCAGCCGGTGCTGGAGCGGGCGAAGTTCATGGCGATCTTCGCGTCCAACCTGGACGAGTTCTACATGGTGCGCGTCGCCGGGCTGAAGCGCCGCGAGGAGACCGGGCTGTCGGTGCGCAGCGCAGACGGGCTCACCCCGCACGAGCAGCTGGTCCGCATAGCCGCGCGCAACCAGGACCTGATGGAGAAGCTCGGCCGGGTCTTCGTCGACGAGCTGCTGCCGGAGCTCGACGCCCACGGCATCCGCATCCTGGACTGGGACGAGCTCGCCTCGGACGACCAGGCCAAGCTCACCCGCTACTTCGAGGACCACATCTTCCCGGTCCTCACACCGCTGGCGGTCGACCCGGCGCACCCGTTCCCCTACATCTCCGGGCTTTCGCTGAACCTCGCGGTGACGGTGACCGATCCGGACGCCGGGCTGCGCCGCTTCGCGCGCGTGAAGGTCCCCGACAACGTGCCGCGGCTGATCCGGGTGGAGGCCGACCGGGAGAACGAGCTGGCCACCTTCCTGCCGCTGGAAGAGCTCATCGCCGCGCACCTGAGCAAGCTGTTCCCGGGCATGCGCGTCTCCGAGCACCACATCTTCCGCGTCACCCGCAACGCCGACCTGGAGGTCGAGGAGGACCGGGACGAGGACCTGCTGCAGGCGATGGAGCGCGAACTCGCGCGCCGCCGCTTCGGTCCGCCGGTGCGGCTGGAAGTCACCGACACCATGAGCGAGAACATGCTCGAACTCCTGCTGCGCGAGCTGGAGGTCGACCAGCACGACGTGGTGGAGGTCAAGGGCCTGCTCGACCTGTCCTGCCTGTTCCAGCTGGACAAGCTGCAACGGCCGGACCTCAAGAACTCCCCGTTCGTCCCCGCCACGCACCCGGCTTTCGCCGAGGGGCAGACGCCCAAGAGCATCTTCTCCACGCTGCGCGAGGGCGACGTGCTCGTGCACCACCCCTACGACTCGTTCTCCACCTCGGTGCAGCGCTTCATCGAGCAGGCGGCGGCCGACCCGCACGTGCTGGCGATCAAGCAGACCCTGTACCGCACCTCGGGCGACTCGCCGATCGTCAACGCGCTCATCGACGCCGCCGAGGCCGGCAAGCAGGTCGTTGCCCTGGTGGAGCTCAAGGCGCGCTTCGACGAGCAGGCCAACATCCAGTGGGCGCGCACCCTGGAGCGCTCGGGCGTGCACGTCGTCTACGGCCTGGTCGGGCTGAAGACGCACTGCAAGACCTCGCTCGTGGTGCGCCAGGAGGGCTCGACGATCCGCCGCTACTGCCACCTGGGCACCGGCAACTACAACCCCAAGACCGCGCGCATCTACGAGGACCTGGGCCTGCTGACGGCGTCCCCGGAGATCGGCGCCGACCTCACCGACCTGTTCAACGTGCTCACCGGGTACGCCCGGCACGGCAACTACCGCCGCATCCTGGTGTCCCCGCAGGGCATCCGGAACGGGATCGTGGAGCGGGTCGAGGCCGAGATCGAGCGCGCCAGGCAGGGTTTGAGCTGCGGTGTCCGGATGAAGGTGAACTCGCTGGTCGACGAGCAGATCATCGACGCCCTCTACCGCGCCTCGCTGGCCGGCGTGCCGGTGCAGGTCGTGGTGCGCGGCATCTGCGCCCTCAAGGCAGGCGTGGACGGGCTCAGCGAGAACATCGAGGTGCGGTCGATCCTGGGACGGTTCCTGGAGCACTCGCGGGTGTTCCACTTCGTCGGCATCGACGAGCACTGGCTGGGCAGCGCCGACATGATGCACCGCAACCTGGACCGCCGCATCGAGGTCCAGGTCCGCGTCACGGACGCGAAGCTGACCGCGCAGATGGACGCGATGCTGGATTCCGCGCTGCACCCGTCGACGCGCTGCTGGGTGCTCAACGCGAAGGGAGACTGGGAAGCCTCCCCGCGCAGCGGCGAGCAGGTCCGCGACCACCAGACCGAGATGCTGTCCGGCCACGGCGCCAAGGTGTCTTAGGAAAACCGTTCCCAGGCTTGTTGAGGAAGTAGAGCGTGACCGACAACATCCCGGTTGCCGAAGCGGTCGAGGTGCCCGCGCTCGTGCGCGCGGCGGGAGCTGTGCTGTGGCGGCCCGGCGCTCAGGGCCCTGAGGTGGCGCTGGTGCACCGCCCCCGGTACGACGACTGGTCGCTGCCCAAGGGAAAGCTCGACCCGGGCGAACTCCCCGCGCAGGCGGCGGTCCGCGAGGTCGCCGAGGAGACCGGGTTTTCGTCCGTGCTCGTGCGCCCGCTCGCGCAGGCGCGCTACGCGGTCCCGACTCGCTCGGGCGAGTCCGCGCCGAAGATCGTCGACTACTACTCCGCACGCCTGCGAGCCGGCGAGTTCACGCCCAACGACGAAGTGGACGAACTCCGCTGGCTGTCGCCGGAGCAGGCGCGCGCGGAGTTGAGCTATCCGCACGACGCGCGAGTCCTCGACGCATTCGACGAGGCCCGCGAGGAAACGGCCACGGTATTGCTGGTTCGCCACGCTAAAGCGGGCAAACGATCCGAATGGTCTGGAGATGACGCTCTTCGTCCGCTCAGCGAAGCGGGCCGCAAACAACGGGACGCATTGCATTCCCTGTTGCCGTTGTTCGCACCTTCCCGGATCTATTCGGCCCCGCGCGTGCGCTGCGAACAAACCGTCGCCCCGCTGGCCGGTGACCGCGGAATCCACATCGTGAGCGAGCCGCTGTTCTCCGAAGAGGTCTATTCAGCCGATCCGCAGGCAGGCGCGCGAGCGCTGCTGGAGGTGGCGGCCGAGGGCGGCACCAGCGTGGTGTCCAGCCAGGGAGGCGTCATCCCGGATCTGGTGACGCGGCTGGCCGATTCGGCCGGGCTGCGGCTGGGCGAGGTGACGTCGCGCAAGGGCAGCGTGTGGACGTTGTCCTTCCGGCCGGACGAGCGCGCCGACGACGGCAAGGCGCCCGGACTGCGCCTCGCGGCGGCGGACTACCTGCCGGATCCGCTGGCCCGGGCGCGAAGAACCCCTGCAGGGCGCTGATCGCGCCGCACAGCGCCGTCGCAGGCGCCTCGGCCGCAGGGACTCGGCCGGCCGCGTTCCGGCGCTCTGCGGGCGTCTGACGCGCCCGCACGCGGGAACGGCCGGAAGAGGAAAGCGACCCGCCGCGCCTGAGGCGGCGGGTTTTCGCCTTTTCCCAAAGCATTGAGCGGGCGGCGGCATCGCCCCCGGGGAGGGGGCTATGCCGCCGCCCGCTCGGTCCACTGAAGCTCGCAGTCGAAGCGAGCGATCACTTCTTGGTGGACTTGCGCGTCGTCGTGGCCTTCTTGGTGGCCGGGCGAGTCGTCTTCGCGGTGGACTTCGGCGCCGCCTTGGTGGTGGCCTTGGCGGTGCTGGCCCGCTTGGTGGTGGCCGACTTCGCCGGGGTCGCCTTGGCCGTGCTGGCCTTGGTGGTGGCCCGCTTCGGCGCAGCCTTCGTGGTGCTGGCGGCCTTGGCGGTGCTCGCCTTGGTGGCCTTGGCGGTCGAAGCCTTGGCGGGGGCGGCCTTCGCCGTGGTGCGGGTGGCGGTCTTGGTGGCCGCGGCACGCGTGGAGGTGGCCTTGCGAGCGGTCGTGGTCTTGCTCGCCGAGGCGGTACGCGTGGTCACGCCGCGCGTGGTGGCAGCCTTGCCGGAGGTCGTCGCACGCGGGAGCTTCCGCTGGCCGCCGACGACTTCCTTGAACTGGGTGCCGGCGCGGAACGCGGGAACGTTGGTCTTCTTGACCTTCACGCTCTCACCGGTGCGCGGGTTCCGGGCGACACGAGCCGCGCGAGCGCGCTTCTCGAAAACGCCAAAACCGGTGATGTTGACCTTCTCGCCTTTGTTGACGTTGCGAACGATGATGTCGACGACGTCTTCAACGGCCTGGCTGGCGGTCTTCTTGTCTCCGAGGCGTTCTGCCAGAGCCTCGATCAGTTGGGCCTTGTTCACTTCAGTCCCTCCCAGGACACAACAACGGCCCCGTTGGGCCGACTCAATGTCAACGGTAAAGCCCCGGAACAACAAATGCCATTCGCCACGCCCCATTTTTTCGTTGGGGCGCGGGCATTCGAGTCCGGGCAACGGGGTCCGCGCAGTGCTTGGAGCAACTGTTCAGTTGTCCCGATCGGGACGGCTTTTTCCTGCTGTGAAAGGAAAAAGCCGTCCCGACGCGGGGAGGCCTCAGCCCTTGCGAGCGGGCAGTGTGGCGGGCTTGAAACTCTGGCGCCCAGCCTCAAAAGTGTCGATCGTCTCGGCGTGGCGCAGGGTCAAACCGATGTCGTCAAGCCCTTCCAGCAGCCGCCAGCGGGTGTAGTCATCGATGCTGAAGGGGACCGTGAGGTCCTTGGCCTGGACGGTCAGTTCCTGAAGATCCACCGTGACAGCGGTGCCCGGCTCGGCCTCCAGGAGCTTCCAGAGCAGCTCCACATCGGACTGCTCGCACTGGGCGGCCAGCAGGCCCTGCTTGCCGGAATTGCCGCGGAAGATGTCCGCGAAACGGCTCGAGATGACCACTCGGAAGCCGTAGTCCTTCAGCGCCCACACCGCGTGCTCGCGGGATGACCCTGTGCCGAAGTCGGGCCCGGCGACCAGCACGCTGCCGGAGGAGAAGGGTTCCTGATTGAGGATGAACTCCTCGTCGCCGCGCCAGGCGGCGAACAGCGCGTCCTCGAAGCCCGTGCGGGAGACCCGCTTGAGGTACACGGCGGGGATGATCTGGTCGGTGTCCACGTTGGACCGGCGCAGCGGGACGCCGACCCCGGTGTGCGTCTTGAACGGTTCCATCGTCACTGCTCCTGGTGGTAGAGAACTCAAGAAGGTGGTCAGTCGAGGTCCTCGGGCGAGGAGAGCGTCCCGCGCACCGCCGTGGCCGCGGCCACCAGCGGCGAAACCAGGTGGGTACGACCGCCCTTGCCCTGCCTGCCCTCGAAGTTGCGGTTGGAGGTCGAGGCGCTGCGCTCGCCCGGGTCCAGCTGGTCCGGGTTCATGCCCAGGCACATCGAACAACCGGCCGAACGCCATTCCGCTCCGGCGGCGGTGAAAACCTCGTGCAGCCCTTCGCTCTCGGCCTGCAGGCGCACCTTCATCGAGCCGGGCACCACGAGCATCCGGGTGTTGCCCGCGACCTTGCGGCCCTTGATGACCTCGGCGGCGGCCCGCAGGTCCTCCAGGCGGCCGTTGGTGCAGGAGCCCAGGAAGACGGTGTCCACGCTCACCTCGCGCAGCGGCATGCCCGCGGTCAAGCCCATGTAGGCCAACGCCTTTTCAGCGGCGAAGCGCTCGCCCTCGTCGACGATGGTCTCCGGGTCGGGCACGTTCTCGCCCAGCGGGAGGCCCTGGCCGGGGTTGGTGCCCCAGGTGACGAACGGGGTGAGTTCGTCGGCGTTGAGCGTGACTTCCGCGTCGAAGCCGGCGTCGTCGTCGGTGCGCAGCGTCTTCCAGTACTCGACGGCTGCGTCCCAGTCGGCGCCCTCGGGGGCGTGCGGGCGGCCCTTGAGGTACTCGAAAGTCGTGTCGTCGGGCGCGATCATGCCCGCCCGCGCACCCGCCTCGATCGACATGTTGCAGATGGTCATGCGGGCTTCCATCGACAGCTGGCGCACGGCCTCGCCGCGGTACTCCAGCACGTAGCCCTGGCCACCGCCGGTGCCGATCTTGGCGATGACGGCGAGGATGACGTCCTTGCTCGTCACGCCGGGACGCAGCGAGCCCTCGATGTTGATGGCCATGGTCTTGAACGGCCTCAGCGGCAACGTCTGGGTGGCCAGCACGTGCTCCACCTCGGAGGTGCCGATCCCGAAGGCCAGCGCGCCGAACGCGCCGTGCGTGGAGGTGTGGCTGTCCCCGCAGACGACGGTGGTGCCGGGCTGGGTGAGACCGAGCTGCGGTCCCACGACGTGCACGATGCCCTGCTCGGCATCGCCCATCGGGTGCAGCCGGATGCCGAACTCCGCGCAGTTCTTGCGCAGCGTTTCGACCTGGGTCCGCGACACCGGGTCGGCGATCGGCAGATCGAGGCCGACGGTGGGGACGTTGTGGTCTTCGGTGGCGATCGTCAGGTCGGGGCGCCGCACTTCGCGGCCGGCCAGCCGGAGCCCTTCGAAGGCCTGCGGGCTGGTGACTTCGTGCACCAGGTGGAGATCGATGTAGAGCAGGTCGGGCTCGTGCCCTTCACCTTGGCGCACGATGTGCGCGTCCCACACCTTCTCCGCGAGCGTTTTTCCCATCACTGCTCCCAGTCGAGCGCGCCGAGACCCGAGGAAAGGGTCTCTCCCACAGAGTGGACTTCCCAGATGCCGGGAAGTTAGTATCGGTACGTGGGACAGCATAGCGGCATCGGAGTGTTGGACAAGGCAGTGGCCGTTCTGCAGGCGGTGGCTCAGGAGCCGTGCGGCCTGGCGGAACTGTGCGGCCGCACGGGGCTGCCCCGGGCGACGGCGCACCGGTTGGCGGTGGGTCTGGAGACGCATCGCCTGTTGCGCCGCGGTTCGGACGGCCGGTGGCGGCCTGGCGCGGCGTTGGCGGAGCTGGCCGGCGGTGCGGTGGATCCGCTGTTGGAGGCGGCGTCCACGGTGCTGCCCAAACTCCGGGATGTCACGGGTGAGAGCGTTCAACTGTACCGCCGGGACGGCATGCAGCGCTTGTGCATAGCGACGGCGGAGCCGCCGAGCGGTCTGCGGGACACGGTCCCGGTGGGCACGGCTCTGTCGATGACGGCGGGGTCGGGTGCGAAGGTCCTGGCTTCGTGGGCGGATCCGGCGACGCAGCGCGCGGTGCTGGCGGAGGCGGTTTTCGGGGAGCGCACGTTGCTGGAGGTGCGCCGCAGGGGTTGGGCGCAGAGCGTGGCGGAGCGCGAGGCGGGCGTGGCGAGCGTCTCGGCGCCGGTGCGGGACAACCAGGGCGCGGTGGTCGCGGCGATCTCGGTCTCGGGCCCGATCGACCGCATGGGCCGCAGACCGGGTGCCCGCTGGGCGGCGGACCTGCTGGCAGCAGCGGAAGGCCTGCAGAACAGGCTCTGACGGCAAAGGAGAAGGGCCCCGGATGAAGATCCGGGGCCCTTCTCGCGTTGTAGTCCCGACGGGATTTGAACCCGCGCTACCGCCTTGAGAGGGCGGCGTCCTAGGCCGCTAGACGACGGGACCGCGCAACGGTGACAACGATACAACACCCCACAACCCGCAAGAACGACCCCCCACCCCAACCCCACAACCAGCAAAAACAAAGAAAGGAGTGACCCCAACAACACCGACCAAAGGCCAACCCGCAAGAAGAAGCAAAGAGGAAGCCGCAGAGGAAGAGGAAAGGAAAACCCAAAAAGAGTCAACCAACCCGAACCCCGAAGCAACAAGCCAACAACCCACCAAAGAAACCCAAGCAACCAAGCCAACCAAGCGAAGGCAACCCACCCACAGCAGCCAAGCGAAGCGCAGGCACCCCACACCAGAACAGCCAAGCGAAGCGCAGGCGCCCACCAAGAAGCCAAGCGAAGCGCAGGCAGCCGCAGCCACCAAGAAGCTGGTCAGAAACCCAGGCCGGGAACCAATCCCAACGCGAGGAGCACTCCCCAGAGCAACCACCGCACCGTGGGGGGCATGGGGGGTTCGACCCCCCAACACAATGACGAAGGAGGCCCCTGTCTGCGCTTTCCGCAGACAGGGACCTCCCACCTCTGTAGTCCCGACGGGATTTGAACCCGCGCTACCGCCTTGAGAGGGCGGCGTCCTAGGCCGCTAGACGACGGGACCGCGTTTGAGAGATCACCGGAGTGATCTGCTCGCTGGGGTACCAGGACTCGAACCTAGACTAACTGAACCAGAATCAGTCGTGCTGCCGATTACACCATACCCCATGGTGCTGAACGGTCAGTTGTCCCGAATTCCGATCTCCGCTGGGGAGTTCGGCTTCCGGACTTCTGTCCGCCGCGTTGGTGAATATATTAGACCACCCGTTGAGGGCCCATTCCAGCACCCCCCTCTTCGGGGGTTCTCGCAGGTGGCGGGCTGGTTCAGGGGGTCTGGCCGACGAGGTCGGCGAAGTCGGGTGCGGCGATCTCGGTGACGAGCAGTTCGGGGAGTTCGCGGAGGCTCGTGATGGTGGCGACGGGGTGTTCGGCGGAGCCGCGGGGTGCGGGGATCTGGTCGCGGTTGAGCCAGATGCCGCTGAGTCCGGCGCGGGAGGCTCCTTGGGCGTCGGTGGTGAGCCTGTCGCCGACGTGGGCGACTTCGTGGGCTTGGAGGCCGAGCCGGTCGCACGCGGTGTGGAAGATCCGCGGGTCCGGTTTGGCGACGCCGATCTCGCCGGAGATGACGACGACGTCGAAGGCGTCGGCGAGCCCGACGGCGGCGAGCTTCTTGCGCTGGTAGGCGCTGGGGGCGTTGGTGACGGCGGCGAGGCGGAGTCCGCTGGCGCGCATCCAGTCGAGGCAGTCGAGGGCGTCGTCGAAGAGTCCCCAGGCGCGTTGCATGGCTTCCATGCGCTGGTTCTCGCGGCGCTCCGCTTCGGCGTAGTCGATGTGCTCGCCGAAGGCGGCGAAGAAGGCGCGGGTGCGTTCGACGCACATGACGTCGAAGGACAGCTGGGCGTTGACGAATCGCGCGTAGTACCGGTCGGTGGTGCGTTCCCACACGGGCCATGCCCGGTCGGTGCCGAGGAGCTCTCTGAGGGAGCTGCGCGCCGCGCTCTGGCTGTCGAGCAAGGTGTCGTCGAGGTCGAGGCAGACGGCCTTGATCTGAGCGGGATTGCGGGGATTCGATGCGTCAGCCGCGGATGTCACCCCGAGAGGCTAGGCGCTCACCCACCGCGTCCGACTCTGCCAACCTAGTGAAGTCTGCTGTGGGTCTGGAAACACTGTGCAACCAACGGCCGCTTCCGCCCCGTCTTAGCAGTTGGGCTCCGCGGAGTTCTGAGCGATCGCGCAGGTGAGGAAGACGACGCCGCCGCGACGCGGGAGCGTGCGTCGCGGCGGCGTGTTCGGCGGTGTTCTCAGGCGAGGGCCTTGCGGAGCCTCGCGAGGGAGACGTCGCGGCCGAGGAGTTCCATCGACTCGTACAGCGGCGGCGACACGGTGCGGCCGGTGATGGCGACGCGGACCGGGGCGAACGCCTTGCGCGGCTTGATGCCCAGGCCGTCGACGACGGAGACCTTGAGGGCCTCTTCGATGGCGGCGGTGGTCCACTCCGGCAGCTCGTCGAGCGAGCCGATCGCGGCCTGCAGCACGGGCTGCGCGTCTTCGCCGAGGGCCTTCTGCGCGGAGGCCTCTTCGGGCTGGAAGTCGTCGCCGGCGAACAGGAAGGCCATCATGCCGACGGCGTCGGAGAGCACGATGAGCCGTTCCTGCACCAGCGGTGCCGCGGCGCGCACGGTCGCCAGCTGCGACTCGGTGGGTTCCGCGGGCAGCACTCCGCCGTTGATGAGGTAGGGCACGATGCGCTCGACGAAGTCGTCGGGAGCCAGGGCGCGCAGGTGCGCGGAGTTGATGGCGTCGGCCTTCTTCTGGTCGAAGCGGGCCGGGTTGGAGCTGACGCGTCCGATCTCGAACGCCTCGACCATCTCGTCGAGGGTGAACACGTCGCGGTCCTCGGAGATCGACCAGCCCAGCAGCGCGAGGTAGTTGAGCAGGCCTTCGGGCAGGAAGCCCCGGTCGCGGTGGTGGAACAGGTTGGACTGCGGGTCCCGCTTGGACAGCTTCTTGTTGCCCTCGCCCACGACGAACGGCAGGTGGCCGAACTCGGGCGTGAAGTCGGTGACGCCGATGCGCTGCAGCGCCTCGTAGAGCGCGATCTGGCGCGGCGTGGACGACAGCAGGTCTTCGCCGCGCAGGACGTGGCTGATCTGCATGAGCGCGTCGTCGACGGGGTTGGTGAGCGTGTAGAGCGGGTCGCCGTTGCCGCGCACGAGCACCGGGTCGGGGATGCTGCCCGCGGGGAAGGTGATGTCGCCGCGCACCAGGTCGGTGAAGGTGATGTCGCGCGCGGGCATCTTCAGCCGCAGCACCGGCTTGCGACCTTCGGCCTTGTAGACCTCGCGCTGCTCGTCGGTGAGGTCGCGGTCGAAGTTGTCGTAGCCGAGCTTCGGGTCGCGTCCGGCTGCCTTGTGGCGGGCTTCGACCTCTTCGGGGCTGGAGTACGCCTCGTAGAGCTCACCGGCGGCCAGCAGGCGCTGGGCGATGTCGGCGTAGATGTCGCGCCGCTCGCTCTGCCGGTAGGGGCCGTGGTCGCCGCCGACTCCGGGGCCTTCGTCCCAGTCGAGGCCCAGCCAGCGCAGCGCGTCGAGCAGCGCCTGGTAGGACTCCTCGCTGTCGCGGGCGGAGTCGGTGTCCTCGATGCGGAACACCAGCTTGCCCTTGTTGTGCCGGGCGAACGCCCAGTTGTAGAGCGCGGTGCGGATCAGGCCGACGTGCGGGGTTCCGGTCGGCGACGGGCAGAACCGGGCACGAACCGGCCGGGTTACCTCGTCCTGGGCTGCGTCTTTGCTGGCTTCTGGCGTGCTCATAACGGTTTCAGCGTAGCCAGTGCTCGTGCGCGCTTGACGGCCGCATCCGGTAGGTGCATCCTGAATTTATTCAACGGACGTTGAAAATTCTGGAGGGGGATCGCAATGGAGCGCACCACCTGCGTCGTCGTCGGCGGCGGGCCCGCCGGCATGGTTCTCGGACTGCTGCTCGCCCGAGCCGGTGTCGAGGTCACCGTCCTGGAGAAGCACGGCGACTTCCTGCGCGACTTCCGCGGCGACACGGTGCACCCCACGACTCTGCAGCTGCTCGACGACCTCGGCCTGTCCGACCGCTTCGCCCAGATCCCGCAGAGCCGGATCAGCAAGGTCCAGCTACCGCTCGGCCCGAACGGCGAGCTGTTCACGATGGGCGACTTCTCGCTGCTGCCGATCAAGCACAACTACATCGCGATGGTGCCGCAGTGGGACCTGCTGGACATGCTCGCCGACGAGGGCAAGTCCGAACCGGGGTTCACGCTGCGGATGAACACCGAGGCCACCGAGCTGGTCCGGGAGGGCGGCCGGGTTCGCGGAGTGCGCTACCGCACCGACTCGGGGCAGACCGGTGAACTGCGCGCCACCATCACCGTGGCCTGCGACGGCCGCAAGTCGTTCGTGCGGGACATGCCGGAGCTCGGACTGCGGGACTTCCCCACCCCGATGGACGTCCGCTGGTTCCGGGTGCCGCGCCACGAGGGAGACCCGGAGGGCCTCCTCGGACTGCTGCGCAAGCGCGCGTTCCAGGTGCTCATCGACCGGCGGGACTACTTCCAGGTCGCCTCGATCATCCACAAGGGCTCCGACCCCGAGGGCCGCTCCCGGCCGATCGAGGAGTTCAACGCGCAGCTCAGGCGGGAGATCCCGTGGCTGGGAGACCGGGAGCTGGTGCGCTCGTGGGACGACGTGAAGCTGCTGCACGTGACGCTGGACCGGCTGCGCAAGTGGCACGTGCCGGGCCTGCTGTGCATCGGCGACTCCGCGCACGCGATGTCACCGGTCGGCGGCATCGGCATCAACCTCGCGGTGCAGGACGCGGTCGCGGCGGCCCGCCACCTCGCGGGACCGCTGCGCGAAGGCCGGCTGCGGCGCGAGCACGTGGCGGCCGTCCAGCGGCGCCGCTGGCTCACCACGGTGCTGATCCAGGGCTTCCAGCGCATGATCCACGAGAACGTGGTGGGGCCCGCCCTGCGCGGCGAGATCGACCTCGGCGACTCGGCGAGGCTGCCGCTGCCGGTCCGCGCGGTCAGCCGCCTGCCGTTCCTGCGCCGCATCCCGCCGTACCTGCTGGCCTACGGCGCTGTGCGGGAACGCCCGCCGCGCGAGGCCCTGCGGTAGTCGCCGCGAGACTTGTGGTCCGAACCGACCGAGCAAGAGAGGCGGGCGGTTCGGACCACAACCGCCCGCCTGCCGGCCTCAGGCGTTCTGGACGGGATTCGTCAGGGCCCCGAGGCCGTCGATGGAGACCGTGACCTTCTGACCGTCGGTCATCGGGCCGACGCCCGCCGGAGTGCCGGTGAGGATGACGTCGCCGGGCAGCAGCGTCATGATCCGCGAGACCCACGAAACCAGGCCGCCGATGCCGTGCACCAGCTGCGAGGTGCGGCCGTCCTGCTTGACCTCACCGTCCAGATCGGTGCGGATCGACAGGTCCGACGGGTCGATCTCGGTGTCGATCCACGGGCCCAGCGGGCAGAACGTGTCGTAGCCCTTGGCGCGCGTCCACTGCCCGTCGGCCTTCTGCTGGTCGCGGGCGGTCACGTCGTTGGCGATCGTGTAGCCGAGCAGCACCTCGGTGCCGCGCGCCTCCGGGACGTCCTTGCAGGGCTGGCCGATGATCGCGGCCAGCTCGCCCTCGAAGTCCACCCGCTCGGAGTTCGACGGCAGCTTGATCGGCGAGTTGGGGCCGATCACCGACGTCGACGGCTTCATGAAGATCAGCGGGTTCTCGGGCGCCTCGCCACCCATCTCGCGCGCGTGCTCGGCGTAGTTCTTGCCCACGCAGATCACCTTGCTCGGCAGGATCGGCGCCAGCAGGCGCACGTCGGCCATCGGCCACTTCCGGCCGGTGTAGGTGGGCGAGCCGAACGGGTGCTGGTCGATCTCGACCGCCACGATCTTCTCGCGCGGCGCCGCCGGATCCGGCTCCAACGCGACAAAGGAAACCCCGTCAGAGTGGGCGACACGAGCCAACCGCAAGACAACCTCCGCAAAATCTGCTGTGGACTCATCCAAACATAAGAGGTGGTCGCTCGGCTCATCGGTGCGGGTGGCGGCTGCGCCGCCGCAGCGGGAGGTCGCCGTCACATCGCGGCGCAGGCCTTGTAGATGAGCGCGTCGCAGAGCGCGAGCCAGCTGGCCTCGACGATGTTGGCGTGCACGCCCACGGTGGTCCACTCGTGCTCGCCGTCGCGGGACTCGACCAGCACCCGGGTGACGGCGTCGGTGCCCGGCTCGTCGACGAGGATGCGGACCTTGTAGTCGGCCAGCTCCACCGATTCCAGCCACGGCAGGTGCGGCACGAGTGCCTTGCGCAGCGCGGCGTCGAGGGCGTTGACCGGACCGTTGCCCTCCGCCGTGGCGATCACCCGCTGCCCTGACACGCTGACCCGCACGGTCGCCTCGGACACGACCTCGCCGTCGTCGCGGTGGTCGAGCAGCACCCGGTACGACTCGAGCTCGAACGGTGTTTCGAGTTCGGAACCCGTCATCTCCCGGCGCAGCAACAACTCCAGCGAGGCGTCGGCGGCCTCGAAGGACCAGCCGCGCGCTTCGAGCTCCTTGACCTGCCGCACCGCTCCCCCGACCGCATCCGGCGAGAGCTCCAGGCCCAGTTCGGCGCCCTTGAGCTCCAGGCTGGCGCGACCGGCCATCTCGGTCACCAGCACCCGCATCCCGTTGCCGACCTCGGCCGGGTCGAGGTGGTTGTAGAGCTCGGGGTCCACTTTGATCGCGCTGGCGTGCAGCCCGGCCTTGTGCGCGAACGCCGACTGCCCCACGTACGCCTGGTGGGTGTCGGGCGCCAGGTTGGCGATTTCCGCCAGCGCGTGCGAAACCCGCGTCAGCTCGGGCATTTTGCCCTCCGGCAGCACCGGCATGTCGAGCTTCATGCCCAGATTTCCCAGAACTGCGAACAGATCCGCGTTGCCCGCGCGTTCGCCGTAACCGTTGGCGGTGCACTGCACGTGCGTGGCACCGGCCTGCACCGCCGCGACGCTGTTGGCCACAGCGCAGTCGGTGTCGTCCTGGCAGTGGATGCCGACGCGGAGCCCGGTGCGCGCGATGACCTCCCGCACCGTGTCGGCCAGCTGCAACGGGAGCTGACCGCCGTTGGTGTCGCACAGCACGACCACGTCGGCGCCGGCGCCCGCCGCGGCGTCGAGCACGCGGAGCGAGGTGTCGGGGTCGAAGGCGTACCCGTCGAAGAAGTGCTCGGCGTCGAGGAAAACTCGCCTGCCGTGGTCGACGAGGTGGCGGACCGTGTCGGCGATCATCGCGCAGTTCTCCGCCACATCGGTGCGCAGCGCCCGTTCGATGTGCCTGCGGTCCGATTTGGCCACCAGCGTCACGACCGGAGCGCGTGATTCCAGCAGTGCGGCAACTTGACGATCTTCGTCCACTTTGGAGCCGGCGCGGCGGGTGGAGCCGAACGCCACGAGCGCGGCGTGGTCGAGCGCGAGTTCCCCTTGCGCAGCGCGGTGAAAGAACTCGGTGTCCTTGGGAAGCGCTCCGGGCCAACCACCTTCGATGAACCCGACCCCGAGCCCGTCCAGCAGGCGCGCGACGGCGAGCTTGTCGGTGACCGAGTACGAAATTCCCTCGCGCTGCGCGCCGTCCCGCAGCGTCGTGTCGTAGACGTGGAAGTCGTCGCCCAGGGGCGTGCCGGCCGGCTTGGTGCGGGTCACTGGATTGTCTCCCGTCGGATCGATCGGTTCGGCGTGGACCTGACGCAGGCAACAAAAAAGACCCCCCGCGAATGCGAGAGGTCAGCGCGTCGGGAAGCGGAGATGTTTACCCGACGCGCTCGCCAATAATGATCACACTGCGGAAAGCCACGACCTTATGCTGCACACCTCGCACGCCGATGTCCATCGAACGCGACGGACTTCTCACGATCCGGAAAAAGTCGAAGGGCGCCTCCCGCTGCGGGGAGGCGCCCTTCGGCGAAGACCCGGTCAGGGCTGGGCCACGACCTCGTGCGACGAGACCAGCGCGGCCAGCCGGTCGCCGATGGCGAACGTGGCGCCAGGCGACGAGTGGTCGCGGGTCGCCAGGTCGAAGGCCACGGAGGCCTCGACGCGCTTGGCGGCCTCCGTCAGGCCGACGTGGTCGAGCAGCATCGCGATCGACAGCACGGCGGCGGTCGGGTCGGCCACGCCCTGCCCGGCGATGTCCGGGGCGCTGCCGTGCACCGGCTCGAACATGCTCGGGTTGCGGCGGGTGGCGTCGATGTTGCCGCTGGCCGCGAGGCCGATGCCGCCGGTGATCGCACCCGCCAGGTCGGTGATGATGTCGCCGAAGAGGTTGTCGGTGACGATCACGTCGAACCGGCTCGGGTCGGTGACCATGTGGATCGTGGTGGCGTCGACGTGCTGGTAGGCCACGGTGACGTCCGGGTACTGCAGGGAGACCTCTTCGACCACGCGCGACCACAGCGAACCGGCGTGGGTGAGCACGTTGGTCTTGTGCACCAGGGTCAGGTGCTTGCGCGGCCGCGAGGCGGCGCGGGCGAACGCGTCGCGCACGACCCGCTCGACGCCGAACGCGGTGTTGATGCTGACCTCGGTGGCGATCTCGTGCGTGGTGTCCTTGCGCAGCAGGCCACCGTTGCCCGCGTACAGGCCCTCGGTGCCCTCGCGCACGACGACCATGTCGATCTCGCCCGGGTCGACCACCGGGCTCTTCACGCCCGGGTACAGCCGCGCGGGGCGCAGGTTCACGTGGTGGTCGAGTTCGAAGCGCAGCCGCAGCAGCAGACCGCGCTCCAGGATGCCGCTGGGCACCGATGGGTCGCCGACCGCGCCGAGCAGGATCGCGTCGTGCTGGCGGAGCTCACCGAGCACGGACTCGGGGAGCAGCTCCCCCGTCGCGTGCCAGCGAGCGGCTCCGAGGTCGTAACGGGTGATCTCGGTATCCGGCACCACCTCGCCGAGCACCTTGAGTGCCTCGGCAACGACCTCCGGCCCGATCCCGTCGCCGGGGATCACAGCGAGCCGCATCTACACACCTCCCGAGAACCACCCCGAACTGCGGGGCTCGAACTGTTGAGCCGAAGGCTACCGGCATGGCCGCGCAGAGCGGCACGCCGGGCCCACCAAGTGGATGATAAGTCCCGAACTGTGGGACACCCATTCGGGTGACACACTGTTTCGGTCCAGGTACGCGCGAGGGGCCGTCCCACGGAATGGAACGACCCCTTCTCACGCTTTCGAGCTATTCAGCGTGCGAACCCGTCGTTGAGCACCTACTCAGCGACACCTCGTTGCGGGCTCACTCAAAGCTGACGGTGCGCACGATGCGCGCACCCACGGCAGCGCCGATCGGCTCCAGCACGCCCTGCTCGACCGGACGGTCCACGCGCAGCAGCATGATCGCCTCGGAGCGCTCGGTGGTCTGGCTGACCGTCGCGGCCTCGATGTTCACGCCGACCTCGCCCAGCAGCGTGCCGACCTTGCCCATCACGCCCGGGCGGTCCGGGTACTCCAGCAGCAGCACGTTGCCCTCGGCCCGCAGGTCGAAGTGCCGACCGTTGACCTCGACCAGCTTCTCCACCTGGTTCGGGCCCGACAGCGCACCGGAGACCACCGAGGTGCTGCCGTCGGCCATGTGCGCGCGCAGCGACACGACGCTGCGGTGGTTCGGGCTCTCCGAGGTCGTCTTGACCTCGACCTGGACACCCAGCTCCTCGGCCAGCTGCGGGGCGTTGACGAAGGTCACCTGGCTCTCGACCGCACCGGCGAACACGCCGCGCAGCGCCGCCAGCTGCAGCACCGAGACGTCCTCGTCGGCCAGCTCGCCGCGGGCCTCGATGGTCACCGAGCTCGGGGTGCCGCCCTGCAGCGCGGCCAGCAGCTGGCCCAGCTTCTGGGTCAGCGACAGGTACGGGCGGACCTCCTCGCCGACCGCACCGCCCTGGACGTTGACCGCGTCCGGGACGAAGTCGCCGCGCAGCGCCAGCCGGACCGACTTGGCCACGTCGGTGCCCGCGCGGTCCTGCGCCTCAGTGGTGGAGGCACCCAGGTGCGGGGTCACCACGACGTTGTCCAGGGCGAACAGCGGGCTGTCGGTGATCGGCTCGGACTTGAACACGTCGATGCCCGCGCCGGCGATGGTGCCGTTGCGCAGCGCGTCGGCCAGCGCGTCCTCGTCGACCAGGCCACCGCGAGCGGCGTTGATGATGATCAGGTTCGGCTTGGCCTTCTTGAGCTCCTCGGCACCGATCAGGCCCAGGGTCTCGGCGGTCTTCGGGAGGTGGATCGACAGCGCGTCGGCGCGGCTGAGCAGCTCCTCCAGCGAGACCAGCTCGATGCCCAGCTGGGCGGCGCGGGCCGGCGACACGTAGGGGTCGTAGGCGATGAGCTTGGTGCCGAAGGCGGCGACGCGGGCGGCGAACAGCTGCCCGATCTTGCCCAGGCCGACGACACCGACGGTCTTGCCGTTGAGCTCGACGCCGCCGTAGGAGCTGCGCTTCCAGGCGCCGCCCTTCAGGCTCGCGTCGGCCTGCGGCACGTTGCGGACCACCGACAGCAGCAGCGCCATGGCGTGCTCGGCGGCGGAGACGATGTTGGAGGTGGGGGCGTTGACCACCATCACGCCGCGCTCGGTGGCGGCGGGCACCTCGACGTTGTCGAGGCCGACGCCTGCGCGGGCGACGACCTTGAGGGTCTTGGCCGCCGACAGGACTTCGGCATCGACCTTGGTTGCGGAACGGACCAGCAGCGCATCGGCGTCGGCGACAGCGTCGAGCAGCGCCGGACGGTCGGTGCCGTCCACGTTGCGGATCTCGACCTCTTCGCCGAGGGCGTCGATCACGGACGGGGCCAACTTCTCGGCGAGAAGAACGACAGGACGGCTTGCGTTGGTCACGGGCGAACTCCAAGCTGGAAGATCACGATCGGCACGACGATGTGCCCGGACGGGGGAAGTTTAACGGGAGATTGAGAAAGCATTCACAAGGGTGTAGCTCGGATCACCGCTGGATCGAACACGTCCACAAGACCCGCTCTTTCAGCATTATCGCAGATCACGCCCCGTGCAAGAGGCATTCGTTCCAGAGTGCGGGAGAGATCGGCACCCGAACGGGCCCACGCCGACGACATCAGGCCCGAACCGGCGGCCGCGCTTCACGGTTCGTCGAATTCGCCGTCCTTGGCGCCCGCGACGAACGCGTCCCATTCCTCGGGGGTGAAAACGAGAACGGGGCCCTCCGGATCCGCCCCGTTCCGCATCCCCACATAACCGTCGACGAACGCGATCTCGACGCCCGGTTCGTCCGGATCATCCGTGCTCGTGATCCACTCCGCGACTGAGAAGTCCAATTTGTCGCGGACATGCGCTTTGTCGTCGACGATCTCGTTCTCTGCACTCACGATGCGTACCGTATCCCTCACTCATAGCGATATCCCGTTGTGGGAGACCCGCCCGGCGGAAACCTACCCACCACCGCCGGAACACGCGAGGCCCGGTGAAACCTCGTTCGAGAGGTTTCACCGGGCCAGGCGGGTCAACGCTGCAGAGGGCTCCGGAGAGCTCGCGAATCAGCTCACTTGTTGGTCCAGGACATCAGCGAGCGCAGCTTCTTGCCGACCTCTTCGATCTGGTGGGCGTTGCCCTGGGCCTGGAGCTTGGTGAAGTTCGGGCGGCCCGACTCGTCCTCGGCCACCCACTCCTTGGCGAAGGTGCCGTCCTGGATCTCACCGAGCACCTTGCGCATCGAGTCCTTGACGTGCGAGTCGATGACACGCGGGCCGCGGGTGAGGTCGCCGTACTCGGCGGTGTCCGAGCAGGAGTAGCGCTGACCGGCGATGCCGCCCTCCCACATCAGGTCCACGATCAGCTTGAGCTCGTGCAGGACCTCGAAGTAGGCGATCTCCGGCTGGTAACCGGCCTCGACCAGCACCTCGAAACCGTTCTGCACCAGCGCGGAGGCACCACCGCAGAGGACGGCCTGCTCACCGAACAGGTCGGTCTCGGTCTCCTCCTTGAAGGTGGTCTTGATGACGCCGGCGCGGGCACCGCCGATGGCGGCGGCGTAGGACAGCGCCAGGGCCTGGGCGTTGCCCGAGGCGTCCTGCTCGACGGCGATCAGGCACGGCACGCCCTTGCCGTCGACGAACTGGCGGCGGACCAGGTGACCCGGGCCCTTCGGGGCGACCATCGCGACGTCGACGTCGGCCGGCGGCTGGATCAGGCCGTAGCGGATGTTGAAGCCGTGACCGAAGAACAGCGCGTCACCCTGCTTGAGGTTCGGGGCGACGTCGTTGGCGTAGATCTCGCGCTGCTTGGTGTCGGGCGCCAGGATCATGATCAGGTCGGCCTCGGCCGACGCCTCGGACGGGGTGAGGACCTTCAGGCCCTCCTCCTCGGCCTTGGCGCGGGACTTGGAACCCTCCGGCAGGCCGATGCGCACGTCCACGCCCGAGTCCCGCAGGCTCAGCGCGTGTGCGTGGCCCTGGCTGCCGTAGCCGATGACGGCGACCTTGCGGCCCTGCACGATGCCGAGGTCCGCGTCCGCGTCGTAGAAGATTTCAACTGCCATGGTGATTCAGCGTTTCCTTTCGGGACTTCATCGGTTGTCGGCCGTGGCTGGCAACCGCTAGCTCGTGAGCCTGGTGGGCCCTGTGGCGGGGTAGCCGGTTGTCAGCGCACTGCGGTGGCCGTGATGGAGCGGGGGCCACGCCCGATCGCGATCGTTCCCGACTGCACCATCTCGCGGACGCCGTAGGGTTCCAGCATTCGCAGCAACGCGTCGAGCTTATCGGCGGGGCCGGTGGCCTCGATGGTCAGCGCCTCCGGCGAGACGTCCACCACCTTGGCGCGGAACAGCTGCACGGTCTCCAGGACCTGGCTGCGCACCGAGGAGTCGGCGCGGACCTTGACCAGCAGCAGCTCGCGCTGCACAGCGGCGTCGTCCTCCAGCTCCACGATCTTGATCACGTTCACCAGCTTGTTGAGCTGCTTGGTGACCTGCTCCAGGGGCTGGTCGCTGACGGCGACCACGATCGTCATCCGGGAGATCTCCGGGTGCTCGGTCGGGCCGACCGCGAGCGACTCGATGTTGAAGCTGCGGCGGGAGAACAGCCCGGAAACCCGAGCGAGAACACCGGGAACGTTCTCCACCAGAACGCTCAAGGTATGCCTAGTCACGCCTCGTCCTCCTCGAACAACGGGCGGATGCCGCGTGCCGCCATGATCTCGTCGTTGCCGGTGCCTGCCGCCACCATCGGCCACACCTGGGCGTCCTTGCCCACCACGAAGTCGATCACGACCGGTCGGTCGTTGATCTCCATAGCCCGCTGGATGACGCTGTCGACGTCCTCTTTGGACTCACACCGCAGGCCGGCGCACCCGTAGGCGTCGGCGAGCAGCTTGAAGTCCGGGATGCGGTGCTTGTGGGTGCCGAGGTCGCTGTGTGAGTAACGCTCGGCGTAAAACAGGTTCTGCCACTGCCGGACCATACCCAGGTTGCCGTTGTTGATGATGGCCACCTTGATGGGGATGTCCTCGATCGCGCAGGTCGCGAGCTCCTGGTTGGTCATCTGGAAGCAGCCGTCGCCGTCGATGGCCCACACGACCTTGTCCGGCACGCCGGCCTTGGCGCCCATGGCCGCGGGAACCGCGTAGCCCATGGTCCCCAGACCACCGGAGTTCAGCCAGGAACGCGGGTTGTCGTAGCCGATGAACTGCGCGGCCCACATCTGGTGCTGACCCACGCCCGCCGCGTAGACCGCGTCGGTGCCGGCGATCTTGCCCAGCCGCTCGATGACGTACTCCGGCGACAGGCTGCCGTCGCTGGGCTCGGCGTACCCGAGCGGGAACCGGCCGCGGATGTCGTCCAGCATCGCCCACCACGCCGTCAGGTCGGCGGTGCCGTCCTCGGCCTCGGCGGTCCCGAACGCCTCGGTGAGCTCGGCGATGACGTCCTTGCAGTCACCGACGATCGGGACGTCGGCGTGGCGGTTCTTGGAGATCTCGGCCGGGTCGATGTCGGCGTGCACGACCTTGGCGTCGGGCGCGAACGACGAGAGCTGGCCGGTGACCCGGTCGTCGAACCGGGTGCCCAGGGCGATCAGCAGGTCGGAGCGCTGCATCGCGGCGACCGCGGCGACCGTGCCGTGCATGCCGGGCATGCCGAGGTGCTGCGGGTGCGAGTCCGGGAACGCGCCGCGCGCCATCAGCGTGGTGACCACCGGGATGCCCGTGCGCTCGGCCAGCTGCCGCAGCTCGGCGTGCGCCTCCGCCTTGATGACACCGCCACCGACGTAGAGGACCGGCTGCTTGGCCTCGACCATGAGCTTCGCGGCCTCGCGGACCTGCTTGCCGTGCGGCTTGCTGGTCGGCCGGTAACCCGGCAGCTTCATCTCCGGCGGCCAGGAGAAGGACATGGTGGCCTGCTGGACGTCCTTGGGGATGTCGACCAGCACCGGACCCGGACGGCCGCTGGCGGCGATGTAGAACGCCTCGGCGATGATCCGCGGGATGTCCTCGGCGTCGGTGACCAGGAAGTTGTGCTTGGTGATCGGCAGCGTGATGCCGCAGATGTCGGCTTCCTGGAAGGCGTCGGTGCCGATCAGGCCGGTGGACTGCTGACCGGTGATCGCCACGACCGGGACGGAGTCCATGTGCGCGTCGGCGAGCGGGGTGACCAGGTTCGTCGCACCCGGGCCGGAGGTGGCCATGCACACACCGACCTTGCCGGTGGCCTGCGCGTATCCGGTCGCCGCGTGCCCGCCGCCCTGCTCGTGGCGGACCAGCACGTGCCGGACCTTCTCGGAGTCGAGCAAGGGGTCGTAGGACGGGAGGATGGTGCCACCCGGAATCCCGAAGACGACCTCGCAACCCACGGACTCCAGCGAGCGGACGAGTGCCTGCGCACCCGTCATCTTCACCGGAGCACCGCTGGGCGGCGCGGGCTTGGGTCGGCGTCCTGGCGGGGGCGCCGGGACCGGATTCTGCCTGGTATTGGCGCTGGTCATCGGGTCAACCTCGGTGGTTGGGAGTGGGACCGGACACGAAAAAACCCCCGCAGGCCACAAATAGGCCCCACGAGGGTTGGCGCGTCGACGCTGCGAACTTCCTTAGGCGTCGACGCGCCAGGGAAGTACGAGAATGTCGTGCAGTCGCAGCATGGCCAGGACGTTAATGGGACCGGTCGCGCCACGTCAAACGATCCGGGATGATCGTCTCGCATGCTGGGCGCCCGTCCAGGTTGCCACGATCCGAGGCTTCGCGCTTTTCCCAGTTCAGCGATGCCGTCACGACGAGATTCGCGCCAGGTGTGATACACGCCGCTCCGGAACTCCCAGCCGATGGGAGGCTCGGGCCCCGATCGGGCGAGGCCCGCCAGGTGAGAGCATCGAGGGGTGAGCGAGACACCCCAGGACGACGCCGCCGAACCGCAGAGCACCGAATCCGCGCCCGCCGCGGAGCCGCGGAGCACCGAGATCCCGGAGTCGCTGAACTTCCGGGTCCCCCGCGTGTCGCTGCTGGCCGTGCTCGCGGTCGCCGCCTGCGCGGTACCGCTGGCCACCACCTCCGGCCCGGTGGGTCCGCTGGTCTTCCTGATCCCGCTCGCACTCCTGTGGGCCGTGCTGCGGCCGGGCACCAGCGTCGACGCCGAGCGGATCAAGACCCGCACCCTCGTCGGCGGCCGCACCCTGCGCTGGGAGTCGCTGAAGGGCCTGGCCATCACCAAGCAGTCCAAGGTCCGCGCCAGCACCACCGACGGCGCCGAGGTCACGTTGCCCACCGTGCGCCCGCGCGACCTCCCGGCCATCTCCCTGGTCAGCCGCGGACACCTCCCGGACCCCACCGCGCGGTCCACCGACGAGGACTGACACCGCGGGTCCCGACCCGTAATCTGGCCGACATCCGTGCTCGACCACGGTGTTCGCAGGAGTAGGGTCAAGGTCACCGCCACGCTTAGCGCCCACAAGGCGACGCCAGCGGGATGGGCCGTTCGCGTTGAAGCTCGCTGGCTCCGCACCCGGCCCCACCGCACAGAGCCTGGAATCGAAGAAGGTCTCCCCAATGCCTCAGCTGCGTTCCCGAACCACGACTCACGGCCGGAATGCCGCCGGCGCCCGTTCGCTGTGGCGCGCCACCGGCATGACCGACGACGACTTCGGCAAGCCGATCGTCGCGATCGCCAACTCCTACACCCAGTTCGTGCCCGGTCACGTGCACCTGCGCGACCTCGGTGACGTCGTGGCCGAGACGGTCCGCGAGGCGGGCGGCGTGCCGCGCGAGTTCCACACCATCGCCGTCGACGACGGAATCGCCATGGGCCACAGCGGCATGCTCTACTCGCTGCCCTCGCGGGAGATCATCGCCGACTCGGTGGAGTACATGGTCAACGCGCACCAGGCCGACGCGCTGGTGTGCATCTCCAACTGCGACAAGATCACCCCGGGCATGCTCAACGCCGCGATGCGGCTGAACATCCCCGCGGTGTTCGTCTCCGGTGGCCCGATGGAGGCCGGCAAGGCCGTCGTGGTCGAGGGCGTCGCGCACGCGCCGACCGACCTGATCACCACCATCTCGGCCTCGGCGAACTCGGCGATCGACGACGAGGGCCTCTCCGAGGTCGAGCGCTCCGCGTGCCCGACCTGCGGTTCGTGCTCGGGCATGTTCACCGCGAACTCGATGAACTGCCTGACCGAGGCGCTGGGACTGGCGCTGCCGGGCAACGGCTCGACGCTGGCCACCCACGCCGCGCGCCGCGAGCTCTTCCAGGAGGCCGGCCGCACGGTCGTCAACATCGCCAAGCGCTACTACCAGTCCGACGACGAGACCGTCCTGCCGCGCTCGATCGCCAACAAGCAGGCCTTCGAGAACGCGATGGCGCTGGACATGGCGATGGGCGGTTCCACCAACACGGTGCTGCACACCCTCGCCGCCGCGCAGGAGGGCGAGATCGACTTCACGCTCGACGACATCGCCGAGATCAGCCGCAAGGTGCCGTGCCTGTCGAAGGTCGCGCCGAACT
The DNA here is from genome assembly GCF_040677225.1 of Saccharopolyspora sp. NPDC049357. Taxonomy (NCBI): domain Bacteria; kingdom Bacillati; phylum Actinomycetota; class Actinomycetes; order Pseudonocardiales; family Pseudonocardiaceae; genus Saccharopolyspora; species Saccharopolyspora sp. NPDC049357. The sequence goes on from NZ_JBFAQJ010000003.1 coordinate 123,508, forward strand.
CCGACTACCACATGGAGGACGTGCACCGGGCCGGCGGCATCAGCGCGATCATGGGTGAGCTCGACCGCGCCGGTCTGCTGCACCGCGACGTCGCCTCCGTGCACAGCGAGAGCCTGACCGCGTGGCTGTCCGAGTGGGACGTCCGCGGCGAATCGCCGTCGGAGAAGGCCCTGGAGATCTTCCACGCCGCGCCCGGCGGGGTGCGCACCACGAAGGCGTTCTCCACCGACAACCGCTGGTCGTCGCTGGACACCGACGCCGCCAACGGCTGCATCCGCGACGTCGAGCACGCCTACACCGTCGACGGCGGTCTGGCCGTGCTCAAGGGCAACCTCGCCGAGGACGGCGCGGTCATCAAGGCGGCCGGCGTCGAGGAGGAGCTCTGGCACTTCCAGGGTCCGGCGCGGGTGCTGGAGAGCCAGGAGCAGGCGGTGTCGGCGATCCTGAACAAGGAGATCCAGCCCGGTGAGGTGCTGGTGATCCGCTACGAGGGCCCCGCAGGCGGCCCCGGCATGCAGGAGATGCTGCACCCGACCGCGTTCCTGAAGGGCTCCGGCCTGGGCAAGAAGTGCGCGCTGATCACCGACGGCCGGTTCTCCGGTGGTTCGTCCGGGCTGTCGGTCGGGCACATCTCGCCGGAGGCCGCGGGCGGCGGGCTCATCGGCCTGGTGGAGAACGGCGACCAGATCCTCATCGACGTCCACGAGCGCAAGCTGGAACTGCTGGTCGACGAGCAGGTCCTGGCCGAGCGCCGCGCCAAGATGGAGGCCAGCGAGAACCCCTGGCACCCGGTCGACCGCGAGCGCAAGGTCACCACAGCCCTCCGCGCCTACGCCAAACTCGCCACCTCAGCCTCCTACGGCGCAGTCCGCGACGTGAACAAGTGATCCGGGTCGTTGCGTGAGCCAAGTGGCGAAGCCACTTTCTCCTTGCCCCACCCGAGCAGCCGGCACCGCCGCGGGTTCTGAGCGGCTTCGTGGCGAGGACGGCCACTCCGCCGTGTATTGGACATACATCAGGAGTGGCACCCGCAGTCCACGGAGCCGCTCAGGTTCCGCCACCCGCACCGGCAAGCAAAACGACCACGTCGCACTGTGAGGAAGTGAAATCGGGCCCCGGATCCTTGGTTGGATCCGGGGCCCGATTTCGTCGGTGCTCGTCTCAGGGGCGGTGGAAGAGGATCAGAATCGCCGCGGCCGCGCCAGCCGCGACGATCAGGCCGAAGAAGCCGAATCCCAACGGACGGCGGAACCACACTCGCCCGTAGTCCAAGGCCACCCGGCCGGGACCGGTGAACATCACGCCGAGACCGAGGGCACCGAGGATGGCATCCATCTCGAACCCGCCATCGGCGTTGAAGAAACCGGCGCCCAGCTTGACGAACACCGCGCTGGCCATCAGACCCACCACGCCGGCCGCGGCGGCCGGCGTGAACAGGCCCAGGACCAGCAGCGCACCCGCACCGAGCTCGGTACCCCCGGTGACCAGCGAGAGCGCGGCGCTCTGCTGGAAGCCCATGCCGGACAGCACCTCCGCGAAGCCCTCCGGGCCAGGGCCGCCGAACGTGCCGAACAGCTTCTGCGAACCGTGCAGGAGGAAGACCCCTCCCAGCGCCAGGCGCAGGATCAGCAGGCCGAGGTCGGTTCCCGCGTTCCAGGCGAAGGGCTTGCGCTTCTTGCCGAGTTCCTCGGCGTAGCCGGAGTCTTCGCCGACGCCGCTCACCAGCGAGGTCGCTTCACCGTCGCTGTAGCCGTCGTCTTCGTCGTAGTAGTTGTGCTGGCGTGCGCCGAGGCTCTGCGTGCTCTTGGCCGAAACCCTCGCGCCGCGGGGCCGCTGAGCGTGCGCGCCGTAGCTGCGATCGTCGGGGGAGCCGCCCGCACCGCCGGGGCGATCGTCTTGGATGCTCACGCCGCAGGAGGCTAGGGCATCTTCACCTGAAAGTGCGACCCTTTGCGATAAAACCTTCCCCACACGTGACAGGTTCGATACCACAGGACTCGTCCGGGGTGGAAAATGTCCCGATGGAGGAGCCAGAATTCCGCGGGCCGAGGTCGCCCAAATCCGATGTCTTCGCAGGTGGTGCGCATTTCCTGGACGTCGGTGAGGACTGGCCGCCGTCTTCGTTCGCACCGAGAGCGGTGCTTATGCTTCCCGAACTCGTTTCGGCGCAGGAATTGCTTCCTCTCGATTGCGCGGCCCAGGTGCTGAATTGGTCACCGGAGCGCATTTCCTCCGGCACTACCCGTGAGCACGTGGCCGACGCCCTCGCGGTCCTCGACGACGCCGACACGCCCGACTGCGTCGTCCTCGCCTGGTCGGGTGGCACTTCCCTGGCCGTGGAGCTCGCCGCCCGCCACCCCGACCGGGTGCGCGGGCTCCTGCTGCTGGCAGGACCGCCCACGGCGGGCGCGGAGATGCTGCTGTCCAGCGTCGGCGTGCCCGACGCGATGCGCAGGCTGCTGGCCGCGGGCGGCTCTGCCTCGCTGCGCCTGACCGGTGACCTGCTGGAGTCCATCACCGCCCAGCTGCCGGTCGGGGACTGGCCCGCCCGCCTGCTGCGCCAGGTCGGCCTGCTGCCCGACGACGGCGACCTCCCCGGTATCACGGCCGCCCTGCGCAACCTGGTGCAGCACGACTGGCGCAGGCACGTCGAACTCGCGCTGGCCTGGAGCGCGTCGGTCCGCGACGGCCTGCCGCGCATCAGCTGCCCGGTCACGCTGCTGGCCGGGCGCAACGATCCCCTCGGCGAACCGCTGACCACGGCCCGGCAGGTCGGTTCCCTCCCGCAGGCCAGGGTGCGGTTGCTCGACGCGTCCCACTTCATCCCGCTGGAAGCCCCGGACACCGTCCGGGAGGAGTTGGCGCTGCTGCTGCGCCGGGTCGAGGCCGTCGAATGCGCCCGCCGCGGCATCGACCCGCCACCCCCGCTGGTCCGCCGGATCCGCCTCCCGCTCCCGGAAAGCCGACGACCGCGCCGCCGCGCCCTCCACCCCCCGTTCTGACCCCGCCGCCCCGCCCGACCCAGCGGGAACGGCTGATCGCGGTGGCTCACCACGCGTTCACCCGGCTGCGGATAGGGTCGGAGGCGTGATGGGTCGGACTCGTGCGCTGGTGGGCGCCTTCGCGGTGCTCGGAATCGTGCTGAGCGGATGCGCCGAGTTCCCCGACGAGCACAACCGGCCGTTCGCCGAGCAGCCCTCGCTGGCGCCGCAGGCCGGGCCGCAACCCTCGTTCGAGAGCGAAGCCCCACCGTCGGAGGCGCCGGGCGAGGCGAAACCGCAGCCGCCCGCGCAACCGGTCGGCTGCGAGGACCCCGACCCGGCGGTGATCACGACGTGCCTGGACCCGGTCGGTGCGATCGCGGTGCTGCCGGACGGGCAGAGCGCGCTGGTCGGCGAGCGCTCCACGGGTCGCGTGCTGCGCGTGAAGAAGGGCGCGAAACCCGTTGAGCTGGCGCAAATTCCCGTCGACGCGAGCAGCGGCGGCGGGCTCACGGGCCTGGCCCTGTCGCCCACGTACCACGAGGACGAGCTCTTCTACGCCTACGTCACCACCGGCACCGACAACCGGGTCGTGCGGATCGCCAGCGGCGACAGCCCGAAGCCGGTGCTGACCGGGATCCCCAAGGGCCCCACCGGCAACTCGGGCGCGCTGCTCGACGACGGCAAGGGCGCGTTGCTGGTGGCCACCGGCAACGCCGGCGACCCGGCCGACTCCGCCAATCCCTCGACGCTGTCCGGGAAGCTGCTGCGCATCGACGGTTTCGGCAAACCCGCCGAGGGGAACCCGCAGCGCGAATCGCCGGTGGTGACCTCCGGGCTGAACGAGCCCACCGGCATCTGCGGCACGGCCGCGCTGAGCGTGTTCTGGGTGACCGACCGCAACAGCGGCAGGGACTCCCTCTACCAGGTGAAGTTCGGTGAGCCGCTGGGCAATCCGGCCTGGACCTGGCCGGATCGGCCCGGGGTGTCGGGATGCGCGGCGGACCCGTCCACCGTGATCGTGGCGCTGCGCGACGCCTCAGCGCTCTACACGCTGCAACCGGCGCCGGACGGCAGCTTCACCGGCCAACCCACCAAGGTCCTGGAGAACCGCTACGGCCGCTTCGCCACGGCGGCGCTGGCCCCGGACGGCATGGTGTGGCTGGGCACCACCAACCGCGACGGCGGCCGTCCCGTTCCCAGCGACGACCGGGTCCTGCGCCTGGAGCCCCCGACCGGCGGCACGGCGGGCAAGGACTAGGAGCCGTGAACCTGACGCCGACGACGCGGGAACCACGTTCCTGATCCGCCCGGACCACTACATCGCCTCCGTCCGCGCAAACGAGGAACGCCCCCGACCGGTGGGGCGGTCGGGGGCGTTCCTCGTGATGCGTGGTTACTGGCCGCAGGCCTTGAGGACGAGTTCGCGGACCCGCTTGGCGTCGGCCTGGCCCTTGGTGGCCTTCATGACCGAACCGACCACCGCTCCGGCCGCCTGGACCTTGCCGCCGCGGATCTTCTCCGCGATGTCCGGCTGCGCCGCCAGGGCCTCGTCGACCGCCTTCTGCAGCTCGGAGTCGTCGGAGACGACCTCCAGGCCGCGAGCCGCGACGACCTCGTCCGGCTCGCCCTCGCCGTCGAGCACTCCGTCGACGACCTGGCGGGCCAGCTTGTTGGTCAGCTTGCCCTCGCCGACCAGCGCCGCGACCCGCGCGACCTGCTTCGGCGTGATCTCCAGGTCAGCCAGCTCGACGCCGCGGGTGTTGGCCTGCTGCGACAGGTAGGCGACCCACCAGGAACGGGCGTCGCCCGGAGCCGCACCGGCCTCGACCGTCTCGGCGATGAGCTCCAGGGCACCGGCGTTGACGAGGTCGCGGAGCTCCTCGTCGGACAGGCCCCACTCCTCCTTGGCGCGGCGACGGCGCTCCCACGGGAGCTCCGGCAGGGTCTTGGACAGCTCCTCGACCCACTCGCGCGAAGGCGCGATCGGCACCAGGTCGGGCTCCGGGAAGTACCGGTAGTCCTCCGAGGTCTCCTTCGGGCGACCCGCCGAGGTCGAACCGGTGGACTCGTCGAAGTGCCTGGTCTCCTGCAGGATCGACCCGCCGGAGGTCAGCACCGCCGCGTGCCGCTGCATCTCGAAGCGCACGGCGCGCTCGACGCTGCGCAGCGAGTTGACGTTCTTGGTCTCGGTGCGCGTGCCGAACTCCTCGGCGCCCTTGGGCATCAGCGACACGTTCGCGTCGCAGCGCAGCGAACCCTGGTCCATCCGCACGTCGGAGACGTTCAGCGCGCGCAGCAGGTCGCGCAGCGCGGTCACGTAGGCGCGGGCGACCTCCGGGGCGCGCTCACCGGCACCGGTGATCGGCTTGGTGACGATCTCGATCAGCGGCACGCCTGCCCGGTTGTAGTCCAGCAGCGAGTAGTCGGCGCCGTGGATGCGACCGGTGGCACCACCCATGTGCAGCGACTTGCCGGTGTCCTCCTCCATGTGCGCCCGCTCGATGTCGACGCGGAACGTCTCACCGTCGTCGAGCACCACGTCGAGGTGACCGTCGAAGACGATCGGCTCGTCGTACTGCGAGGTCTGGAAGTTCTTCGGCATGTCCGGGTAGAAGTAGTTCTTCCGGGCGAACCGGCACCACTCCGCGACCTGGCAGTTCAGCGCCAGACCGATCCGGATCGCGGCCTCGACGGCCTTGCCGTTGACCGCGGGCAGCGCGCCCGGCAGGCCCAGGCACACCGGGCAGACCTGGGTGTTGGGCTCGGCGCCGAACGCGTTGGCGCAGCCGCAGAACATCTTGGTCTTGGTGGAGAGCTCGACGTGGACCTCGAGGCCCAGCACCGGGTCGAACCGGGCCAGCACCTCGTCGTAGTCCATGATCTCGGCGACGGCGGTCACTCCTCGTCACTCCCCTTGCGCAGTGCGCGCACCGCCAGCGCGGTACCGGTGATCAGGCCGAGCGTGGTGATGACGACGTCGGCCAGTTCGAGCTTGTCGTTCTTCTCGCGGGCGGCCTTGTAGCTCGCCTTCAGCCCGAAAGCCGCCGAGAGCACGGAAGCGAGCTGGAACGCTGCCTTCAACTTCGGGTTCACTTTGCGACCTCCTGCATCGGTGGCGTGGGAGCGGCTCATACCGCCGCCTCCAGCTTCGGGGCACGGTTGATCAGCGGACCGCCCTGCTCGGCGTCCCTGGCGACCTCGTAGGCCGCGCCGACCCGGTAGAGCCGGTCGTCGGCCATGGCCGGAGCCATGATCTGCAGACCCACCGGAAGGCCGTCCTCATCGGACAGTCCGCACGGGATGCTCATGGCGGCGTTGCCCGCCAGGTTGGACGGGATCGTGCACAGGTCGGCGAGGTACATCGCCATCGGGTCGTCGACCCGCTCCCCGATCTTGAACGCCGTGGTCGGGGTGGTCGGCGAGACCAGCACGTCGACCTGCTCGAACGCGGCGTCGAAGTCGCGGGTGATCAGCGTCCGCACCTTCTGCGCCTGGCCGTAGTAGGCGTCGTAGTAGCCCGAGGACAGCGCGTAGGTGCCGAGCATGATGCGCCGCTTGACCTCCGGGCCGAAACCGGCCTCGCGGGTCATCGACATGACCTGCTCGGCGCTGTTCTCACCGTTGTCTCCGACGCGCAGGCCGTAGCGCATCGAGTCGAAGCGGGCCAGGTTCGACGAGCACTCGCTCGGCGCGATCAGGTAGTAGGCGCCCAGCGCGTAGTCGAAGTGCGGGCACGAGACCTCGACGACCTCGGCGCCCAGCTTCGACAGCTGCGCGACCGCGGCGTCGAAGGCGCGCTGCACGCCCGGCTGGTAGCCCTCACCGGAGAACTCGCGGACCACGCCGACCTTCACACCGGTCAGGTCGCCGTTCGCGCCCTGCTTGGCGGCCTCGACGACCTGCGGGACCGGCTGGTCGATCGAGGTGGAGTCCATCGGGTCGTGCCCGGCGATGACCTCGTGCAGCAGGGCCGCGTCCAGCACGGTGCGCGCGCACGGGCCCGGCTGGTCCAGGGACGAGGAGAACGCCACCAGGCCGTAGCGGGACACGCCGCCGTAGGTGGGCTTCACACCGACGGTGCCGGTCACCGCTCCCGGCTGGCGGATGGAACCGCCGGTGTCGGTGCCGATGGCCAGCGGCGCCTCGAACGCGGCCAGCGCCGCCGAGGAGCCGCCGCCGGAGCCGCCCGGGATGCGGTCGGTGTCCCACGGGTTGCGGGTCGGGCCGTAGGCGGAGTTCTCGGTGGAGGAGCCCATCGCGAACTCGTCCATGTTGGTCTTGCCCAGCACGACCACACCGGCCTCGCGCAGCCTGCGCGTCACCGTGGCGTCGTAGGGCGCCATCCAGCCCTCGAGCATCTTCGACCCGACGGTGGTGGGCATGTCGGTGGTGGTCAGCACGTCCTTGAGCGCCAGCGGAACACCGGCCAGCGGCGAGGCCGCCTTGCCGGCGGCCCTGTCCTCGTCGGCCTTGCGGGCCGCGGCGAGCGCGCCCTCGGCGTCGACGTGCAGGAACGCGTGCACCAGCGGGTCCACGGCGGCGATGCGGTCCAGGTGCGCCTGGGTCACCTCGACCGACGTGACCTCCCCTGCCGCCAGCTTGGCGGCGAGCTCGGACGCGGTCAGCCCGGTCAGGCTCATCAGGCCTCCTCAGTGTTCTGCGGGACACCCGCGCCCGGTCGGCCTCGATAAGCGGAAGGGGAATCGTGGCTCATCAGGCCTCCTCAGTCAGAATGCGCGGAACGCGGAAGCGGTCCTCTTCGGCCGCGGGCGCCGCTGCGAGCGCCTGCTCGCGCGTCAGGCCCGGGCGGACCTCGTCCTCGCGGAAGACGTTGGTCACCGGCACGGCGTGCGACGTGGGTGGGATGTCGTCCGCAGCGACCTGCCCCACCTTCGCCACCGCATCGAGGATCTGGTCGAGCTGGCCTGCGAAGGTGTCGAGCTCGGCCTCGGTGACGGCCAGCCGCGCCAGGCCGGCGAGGTGTGCGACCTCGTCGCGGGAGATCTTGGACACTGCGAAGGCTCCCTGGTCATGTCCGGTTTACGAGTACATCCCAGTCTATGGCGACCACGCTGCCAGACCTGGCAGGGGTCGTGCCTGGCGAGGCGCGCCCGGGAACTTTCGCGAATGGCCTGGTCGTTCTACTCCGTGGAGTGCTGTAGCAAGATGACTACGCCGCGTCTGACACAATTTCCTCGCGGTTGTTCCTCGCACGAGTGGCCGCGCAAGCGGACGAGCAGGCGAAGGAAAAACGCGCGGCCGGCGAGGTGTCGTGCATGAAACTGGAGGCGTTGAGTCCGGTGTCCTTCCTCATCCGGGTGCAGATACCGGATCGACCCGGCAACCTCGGGTCGGTGGCGAGCGCGCTCGGCGAGATCGGTGCCGACATCCTCAGCGTCGACGTCGTCGAACGCATCGGCGGCGTGGCCATCGACGACCTCGTGGTGGAGCTGCCCTCCGGGCGCCCACCGGACGTGCTGATCACCGCAGCGGAGTCCATCGACGGCGTCGAGGTCGACGCGGTCCGCCCCTACGCGGGCGTGCTGGACACCCACCGCGAGCTGGAGCTGGTCGAGGAGATCGCGGCCGAGCCGGCACGCGGCCTGCAGATCTTCGCCGAAGGCGTCCCGAAGATCATCCGATCGGGTTGGGCGATCGTGTTCGGGCACCGCTCCGGCGGCGCCGAGCAACTGGCCGCCAGCACCTCCGCCCCGCAGGAGGGCTACCTGGAGCTCCCGTGGCTGCCGCTGCCGCGCGCCACGATCCTCGACGGCGACGAGACGTGGGTGCCGGAGACCTGGCAGGAGCTGGGCACCGAGCTGGCCGCCACCCCCATCGGCAAGCCCGACCGCGTCCTGCTGGCCGGGCGCCCCGGCGGCCCGATGTTCCGCGCGGCGGAACTCGCACGCCTCGCCCACCTCGCGGGCATCGTCTCGGTCGTCCTCGACGGCTGAGGCGCTGCGCCCACCAGCCGACGGTTGTGGTCCGAACCGACCCGGCAAAAGGCATGATGATCACGGGCGATTCGGACCAAAACCGCCCACTGCCGATCATCGAGCGCGGGCGCGCTCACCGGTGACCGGCGCGGCTCAGGCCCCGAGGTCGAGGCAGAAACCGAGCAGGCGGAAGTCACCGTTGGGGCTCCAGTCGCGGTCCGGCAGGCGCTGGAACCCCATCCGCTCGTAGAGGCGTCGCGGTGTCTCCGCAGTCTCCGAGACGCACAGCACCACACGCCCGAAACCTTCGGCCAGGGCGCGCTCCACGACAGCCTCGACGAGCTGGCGGCCCACGCCCTGACCACCGGCGTCGGGAGCGACCGCGAGCATCCTGAACTCGAGCTCGCCCGCACGCGCGATCTCCGCGTAGCTGTCGCCGGGGCGGATCACGGTCACCGTGCCGACCGGCCGGTCACCGTCGAGGGCGATGAGCAGCTCGGCTTCGGCAGCGCGGTCGGCGGCGTCGCGCAGCACGGACACGTACGAACCATCGGCCGGGAGGTTGCCCGCATCGGCGTACGCCTTCGCCGCGATCTCCCCCACGACCTCGTACTCCGCCGGCAGGGCGGCCCGAATCGTTGCCATGGCCGCGATCCTGCCACCCCGCGCCAGCGGATTTCTCACTCCTCCGGGGGCAGCGCCCGCTCGGTGGCCGCTTCCGGGCCCTGCTGGAGGAGCACTGTGAAACCGTCCTCGTCGAGCACCGGGACCTTCAGCTGCATGGCCTTGTCGTACTTCGAGCCAGGGGAATCACCGACGACCACGAACGCCGTCTTCTTCGACACCGAACCGGCCGCCCGGCCGCCGCGGGCCATGATCGACTCCTTGGCCTCGTCCCGGGAGTACTGCTGCAACGTCCCGGTGACCACGATCGACATGCCTTCCAGCGTCCGGGGGATCGACTCGTCGCGCTCGTCGGCCATCCGCACACCGGCTTCGCGCCACTTGCGCACGATCTCGCGGTGCCACTCCACGGCGAACCACTCGCGCACGGCCGTGGCGATCGTGGGCCCGACGCCGTCGGTGTTGGCCAGCTCCTCCTCGGAAGCCTGCTCGATCCGCTCCAGCGTCACGAACTCCCGCGCCAACGCCTGGCCCGCGGTCGGTCCGACGTGCCGGATCGACAGCCCCACCAGGACCCGCCACAGCGGCTTCTGCTTGGCCTCCTCCAGGTTCGCCAGCAGCTTGGCGCCGTTGGCGGAGAGGTTGCCCTCCTTCGTCGTGTACAGCGGCGTTTTGAGCAGCTTCGCCTCGTCGAGGTCGAACAGGTCGCCCTCGTCGCCGAGCACACCCGCGTTGAGCAGCGCGGAGGCGCCCTCGTAACCCAGCGCGTCGATGTCGAGGACCTTGCGGCTGGCGAGGTAGAACAACCGCTCCCGCTGCTGACCCGGGCAGCCCTGGGCGTTCGGGCAGCGCAGGTCGACGTCGCCCTCCTTCTGCTGCGCCAGCCGCGCCCCGCACTCCGGGCAGGCCTCCGGCATGACGAACTCGCGCTCGTCACCGGTGCGCACGTCGGCGACCGGGCCGAGGACCTCGGGGATGACGTCACCGGCCTTGCGGATGACCACGCGGTCACCGATGAACACGCCCTTGCGGCGCACCTCGTCGGCGTTGTGCAGAGTCGCCATCGACACCGTCGAACCGGCGACCTTGACCGGCTCCATCACCGCGAACGGCGTGACCCTGCCGGTGCGGCCCACGTTGACCTCGATGTTCAGCAGCTTGGTGGTGGCCTGCTCCGGCGGGTACTTGTAGGCGATCGCCCAGCGCGGCGCGCGCGAGGTGGCGCCGAGCCTGCGCTGCAGCGGGACCTCGTCGACCTTGATGACCACGCCGTCGATCTCGTGCTCGGCGGAGTCGCGGTTCTTGCCCCAGTGCTGGATGTGGCCGAGGACTTCATCCACGGTGGACAGCACGACGGTGTGCCGGGACACCGGCAGGCCCCACGCCTTGAGCGCCGCGTAGGACTCCGACTGGCGTTCCGGCTCGAAACCCTCCCGCCTGCCCAGGCCGTGGCAGATCAGCCGCAGCGGGCGGGAACGGCTCACCCGGGGGTCCTTCTGGCGCAGCGATCCGGCGGCGGCGTTGCGCGGGTTGGCGAACGGTTCCTTGCCCGCGTCGACCAGCTTGGCGTTGAGCTCGGCGAACTCGTCGACGCGGAAGAAGATCTCGCCGCGCACCTCCACCAGGGCCGGAACCGGGTACTCGTCGGTGCCGGTGAGCTGCTCGGGCACGTCACCCATGGTGCGCACGTTGAGCGTGACGTCCTCGCCGGTGCGGCCGTCACCGCGGGTCAGCGCCCGCTCCAGGTGGCCGTCGCGGTAGAGCAGGTTGACCGCGAGGCCGTCGATCTTCAGCTCGCAGAGGTAGTGGGCGCCGCCGCCGACCTCGCGCTCCACGCGCTCGACCCACGCCGCCAGCTCCTCGGAGTCGAAGGCGTTGTCGAGGCTGAGCATGCGCTCCAGGTGCGCGACCGGTGTGAACGCGGTGGAGAAGGTGCCACCGACCACCTGCGTGGGCGAGTCGGGAGCCTGCAGCGCGGGATGCTCGGACTCCATCCGCTGGAGCCGGGTGAACAGCTCGTCGAACTCGCCGTCGGAGATCGTGGGCGAATCCAGCACGTAGTAGCGGAACTGGTGGCCGCGCACCTCCTCGGCGAGCTCCGCGTACTGTTCGCGCACGTCGGGCGGCACGTCCTCGACGCCTTCGGCCGCGCTCGCGGCGGCGGGGTCGGCGGGCACGCCCTCGGCGTCCTCGCTGGGATTGAGCTCGTGAACGTCCTTGCTGGTCACGCCCCGAGACTAACGAGCCACCCCGACACGGGCACGCAGCGGCTCACTGCGCGTTGCGGTCCAACTCGCGCACGAGCTCGCGCAGTTCGAGCAGTCCGATGGTGCCTTCGGGTTCGGCCTCGGCGGTTTCGACGCGCCCCAGCCGGTCGGCGGCGAGCCGTTCACCGAGGGTGGCGTCCAGCGGCAGGAAGGTCAGGGCTCGGCGCGCGTTGTCGTCGAGCGCGTGGAAGCCCGGGTGGTACACGGCGACGTCGACCAGTCCTTCGTCCTCGTCGACCTGCGCTGCGATCCGGACCTGGTCGAGCGGGTACTTCTCGCCGCGCAGGTTCACCGTGACCTCCGTGGGGTCGGGCACGGCGGGGACCGAGTCGTGGTACTCCCACAGCGTGTCCGCAGCAGGCGCGGCGGCCATCCACGCGTCGGTGTAGGGCCGCAGCTCCGGGTCGGCCTGGCTGCTGATGACCAGCGCGTACGCGGCGTCCTCGCCGTGCTCGATGCTGAAGGTCAGGTCCGGGTGGACGCCGGCGACGGCCTCGGCGACCAGGTTCTCGATGCGGTGCGGCTCGCTGTCGCCGAGCGCCGAGGCGATCTCGGGGAGGTTGTCGTCCCACCACTGCCAGAACGTCGTCGCGCGCTCCGCGGCCTCGGCGGGGACGTCGACCGGTTCGGCGGGCACTTCGGCGTCACGGCGGCGCAGGAACCTGAACATGGGAACTATTGTGCCGTTCGCCGGAGCCCGCCGTGGCCGGACGAGGAATTTCAGCCCGGCAGCTCGTCGCGGACGATGGCGGTGATCGCCGCCGGTTCGGCCCCGCGCACATCGGTGACGCCGGTGAGCACGCCGGACAGGGCGCTGCGGGAGTCCTCGTGCATGACCTGCCGCAGCACCTGCATCGCGTGCAGCCGGTTGCGGCTGACCAGCGCGGGCCGCTCCCAGATCCCGCTCCACACCAGTTCGCGCAGGGTCTGGTCGACTTCGGCGCACGCCGGGCGGACCCCGGCGAGGATGCGCTGCACGACGGGCAGGTCCATGCAGTCGGCGGTGGTGGCGACGTAGCGGGCGAGAGATCGCAGCACCCGCCGCTGATCGTGCTCACCCGCGGCACGCAACGCGGTCAGCATCTCCGCCGGATAGCCGTCGAGATCGCCCAGCGGCATCGAGACGAGGTCGTCCGGCCACGGTGCGACCGGATAGGTGCGGAACTCCCCGCCGAGCCATCCCTCGGTGGGAACCTCGCCCGTGACCCGGCCGGTCAACGCCAGCATCAGCGGCACCGGGGCCGCCTGCGACCAGGGGAGTTGTTCGCGGTGCTCCTCCAGGGCGTCCGGGCAGGCCCCTTCGCGGTATTCGGGGAGCACGGCTTCGAAGGACGTCTGGATCACGCCGTCGACGGCGTGCACGAACCGCGTGCGCACGTCCTCGTCCCAGTAGCAGGAGACGGCTTCGGGACGCGCGGCCCGGCGCAGCACTTCGGGGCGAACGCCCTGGCCACCGCTGTCCTCGACGACGAGGGTCCAGTCCCCGACGGAGCGCAGCCCGATCATCGGGTGCTTCTCCTGGTAGGCGTACGCCTCCTCGCAGAACTCGTCTATGTCCAACGACCGCCCGTGCGACGTGACGGCCCCGAACGACTCGGCCACCCGACCGAGGTCGCTGTCGCGGACCATGGTCAGGCACGCCGCGTCCCGGATCGTGCTGCGCTCGATCCAGGCGACGCGGTCAAGCTCGCTGACGCAATGACTGCCCACAGGGCTCTTCCTACCAGCGCAAAGGTGAGACCACGGCCATTTTCGCAAAACATTCGGACAACGAGACCACACCGACCGGCCCAAACGGACGCGAACCAGCCGCATTCCACAATGGACACCATGGGGGTGGAAATCCGTGAACGGCACGCCGATCCGACGCCACGAGACGAGGTCGAATCAGGATTCGGCTTCGTCGGCGAAGAGTGTGGCGAGGTCCTTGGTCAGCGACAGTGCTCGGCGCGACCAGGCCGGTGTTGCTCCGGCGAGACCGCAGGTGGGGGTCGGCACGGCTCGTTCGGCGAGGGTCTTCTTGCCGAACCCGAGCCTGGCCGCCAGGTCGAACGCGGGCTGGGCGATGCCGCGCAGCTCGACCTGACCCGCGGGTTCGACGCTGGGGGTCAGGCCGAGGAACAGGGCGGTCCCCTCTTCCCACGCCTCCCCGAGCTCGTCGGCGAACTGGCCGCTGACGTCTCCGAGCCCGGAGGCGTCCAGCGAGATCGCACCGGCCCCGGCGCGTCGCAGCAGCTCGACGGGCGGGCGCTTCGCGCAGCAGTGCACGACGACGGGTGATCCCGTTGCCGCGCCGAGCTTTTCGATCACCTCGCCGAGCAGCCGCTGGACGTCGGGCTCGGGCACTGCCGCCACGTTGCCGTAGCCCGACGGGGTGGGCAGCGAGCCCCTCAGCACGGCGGGCAGCGACGGCTCGTCCAGCTGCACCACGACCCGCGAGCCGGTGCGCGCGGTGACCTGCTCGGCGTGCGCGATCAGCCCTTCGGTGAGCGATTCGGCGAAGTCCCGCAGCGCGCCGCGGTCGGTGAGCACCCGGTGCCCGCGCATCAGCTCGATCCCGGCGGTGAGCGTCCACGGCCCGGCCGCCTGCACCTTCACGACCCGAGGCGCACCGGCTTCGGCGACGGCCTGCTCCAGAGCGTCGAGGTCCCAGCGCAGCAGGTCCACGGCCCGCCGGTGATCCATCCCGGGCGTTCCGGCCACGCGATAACCGGACGGCACGACCTCGACCGCCAGGTCGACCAGCAGCCCGGCCGTCCGCCCGAGGATGTCGGCCCCGACCCCGCGAGCGGGCAGCTCGGGCACCGGCATCAACTCCGGCAACTCCCCGACCACCGTCCGCGCGGCCTCCGCCGGGTCGGTCCCCGGCAAAGACCCGACGGCAGTAGCCACACCCGGACCCCAAGCAGATTCAGTCACCCACCCATTATCGACCGGACCACCGCCACATCCCGGGCGGGCGGGGTCGGCGTTTCGGGTTCAGGCGAGTTCGTCGCGGAGGACCCTCTTGAGGAGCTTTCCCGAGCTGTTGCGGGGGAGGTCGTCGACGAAGCGGATCTGCTTGGGCACCTTGAAGCCGGCGAGGGTGTTGCGGGCGTGGTCGATGAGTTCCTGCTCGGTGACCTCGTCCTTGGTGACGACGACGGCCGCGATCCGCTCGATCCACTTCGGGTCCGGGACCGCGATGACGGCGACCTCCGCCACGGCCGGGTGCGCGTAGAGGGCGTCCTCCACCTCGCGGGAGGCGACCAGCACACCACCTGTGTTGATCACGTCCTTGATCCGGTCGACGACGAAGCAGTAGCCGGCCTCATCGCGGCGCACCAGGTCACCGGAGTGGAACCAGCCGCCGCGGAAGGCCTCGTCGGTTTCCTCCGGCTTGTCCCAGTACCCGGTGCACAACTGCGGGGAGCGGTAGACGATCTCGCCGAGCTCTCCCGGCGGGACCTCTTCCCCCTGGTCGTCGACGACCTTGGCTTCGACGAACAGCACCGGCCGACCGGCCGAGTCCGGCCGCTCCTCGTGCTCCTCCGGCCGCAGCACGGTGGCCAGCGGGGCGATCTCGGACTGCCCGAAGCAGTTGTAGAAACCCAGTTCGGGCAACTGATCGCGGAGTCGCTGCAGCACCGGTCCGGGCATGATCGAGGCGCCGTAGTAGGCCTTGCGCAGCGCCTTGAGGTCGCGCGTGGCGAAGTCGGCGTGGTTGGCCAGCGCGACCCACACCGTGGGGGCGGCGAAGAAGGACGTGATCCGCTCGCTCTCGATGCGCCGCAGGATGTCGGCCGGGTCGGGCACTTCGACGAGGAGGTTGCTCGCGCCGATCATCAGGTGCGGCAGCAGGAACACGTGCATCTGCGCCGAGTGGTACAGCGGCATCACGTGCAGCGGCAGGTCGTTCTCGCCGAAGTCCAGCGCCTGCAGGCAGGAGACGTACTCGTGCAGCAGCGCGCGGTGCGTCATCATCGCGCCCTTGGGCAGCGACGTGGTGCCGGAGGTGTAGAGCAGCTGCACGAGATCGTCGTCGGCGACGGACGCGTCGAGGACCGGAACCTCGCCTTCGACGCTGCGCGACAGCAAGGAGTCCTTCTCGTCGCGCAACGCGATGACCTGCTGCAGGGAAGTTTCCGACCGCACCGCATCGACGTTGTCCGCCAACGCGGGATCGACCAGCGCGATACCGCTGCCCGACTGCGAGAGGAGGTAGGAGAGTTCCCCTCCGGTCAGGTTGTAGTTGATCGGCACGTGCACCAAACCCGCCCTGGCGCAGGCCAGGAACCCGATCAGGTAAGCGTCGGAGTTCTTGCCGTAGGCGGCGATCCGATCACCCTTGACCGCCCCGGAAGCCAGCAGGAACCCGGCCGCACGGGTGACTGCGGTGTCGAGCTCGGCGTAGCTCCAGACCCGCTCATGACCTGCGGAGTCGACGAACCGCAGCGCCTCCCGATCGCCCACGCGCGCCGCACTGCGACGCACCACGTCGGCGACCGCGCTCCCCCGAAGCTCCACCATCGGACCTCCCACTCCGTCGTGTGGAGCCAGACACTAACCCGACAAACCGGGGAGCACTAGGCGCGAGAACCCGACCCATCGATGTTCAGGGCGGTCACCACGGGATTTGGTCCGAACCGCCCATGATCTATGTCGGTTGTGCCCGGTCGGTTCAGACCAAGACCGCCCAGCACCCCACGGACGCTCAACGCTCGAACCTGCCGGACTTCAGTGCGTCGACGAACAATCGCCACTGCCGGGAGGTCGTCGTGAAGTACCCGGCGTCGAGGTTCTTCGAATCCCGCACAGCAGCACCGGAACCCACGGAGCCGACCTCGACGCACGCTGTCTCCTGATGAGATCGAGACGACTTCCGCCAGCCCGTGGGTTCACGTAACACCATCAGAGCAACTCACTTTCGATCGCTTGCAGACGACTGCTCATGAAATCACGTGACTCCGCTGGACTCATCGCTCGTCGTCGCAGGTCGATCGCGGCCTCCTGGTAGTCGCGAACGTCCTTGACGTTACGCAGGAAGGCGGCTGTCCGGTAGTGCTCCAGGTGCACGATCGGATCCTGATCACCGAACTCGAACAACATGAACGATCCCGCATGAGCCGGATGCCAGTCCGTCGCACCGAACGGCAGAACCTGGACCGTCACCTTGGGGCGTTCGGCGACCTTCATCAGGTAGCGCAGCTGCTCACCCATCACTTCAGGTCCGCCGAAGACCTCGCGGAGGGCCGCTTCGCCGAGCACGATGGCGTACTCAGGCGGATTCAACGCGTCCAGAATCTCCCTGCGGCTGAGGCGAAACGCGACTCGCGCTTCACGGGTCGCTCTGGGCAACGGCCCCATGATGGAGCTCATGTAGTCGCGTGTCTGGAACAGTCCGGGCACGACGTGCATCTGGACCTCGGTGATGGCGATCGCGGTCCGCTCGAAATCCGCCATGACCGCGAGCTCGCCCTTCACGCCGGGAAAACCCGACGTCAACCAGTTCGGGTCTCGGACAGCACGAGCCCCGCCGATCACCCGTTCCTTGTCCTCGCCCTTGACGCCGAGCGCGGTGAGAACGCTGGCGGCTTCTTCCGGTGTCGGAGGCTTGAGGCCGGACTCGTATCGCCAGATCGTGGTGTGCCCCACGCCCAGGACGCGTCCCAACTCCCGAACACCGAAGCCGGCTTCTTCTCGCAGTTGCCGCAGCTCAGCGCCCAAGGCACGAGCGCGCGGATTCACCTTGGTGGTTCGGGCCATGAACCGATCATATCGCGCCAAAACCGCAGGTGAGAACGCTCTACCAGGTGATTGCGGCGCTGTCTCGACTTCGACAGCATGGTTCTCGGAACCAGTTCACTACTTCAGCGCCAGGGAGTCCGATGTATCCGTTCCACTGGGTGCCGTGCGATGGGCGGCGGCACGCGAGTCTGGACGAGCACCCGCACGGGCGCTCCTACCCGACCGGCACCGAGGTCACGACCTTGTGCGGGCAGGAGCTCGTCGCCGAGAACGGCGAGTTCGGCTGGTTCTGGGACACCTGCCCGACCTGCTACCGGGAAGCCCTTCGCCTGGCCGGGATTCCCGCGCGATGACCGCGCAGTCCACGGTCCTCGCCGTGCGCCTCCGCCAAGCGCAGTGGCTCCTCGACGACCTCGCCTTCGACGCCGGCGCCGACCGCCTCGACGCGGCGCGAATCGCCGAAGCCGCAACCACTCTGTCGCGGCTCACCCTCCTGCTCACCAGCATCCAGACGACGATCGCGGGCGATGAGCACCCGGGCATCTCAGCGGAAACCGATCCCTAGCCGCTGGAAGCAGCGCAGCTAGTCAGTGACGGAGGCGGCCCTTCGCCCGTCACGTCGGTGAGAGGTGCCATGCTTCCCATGAGCCAGGTGCTGGCCCAGCGATCGACGACGGAGCGCGGCGAATGCGGAGCATCTACCGGAGTGTCCGAGACCGGGAAGCCATCGAAGGCTGGTGCCTCGACCGGCTCGACGCGTGGCCGGTCGAGCACGAGCGGAGGAAGATCACCGCTGCGGGCCACAGCACGCACCTCGTTCTGGCGGGAACCGGTGACCGGACCGCGGTGTTCGTTCCGGGAACCAACTTCAACGCGGCGGGCTGCTTGCCGTTCGCGACCGCTCTCTCCGAACGATTCCGCCTGGTGATGGCCGACGTCCCCGGCCAGCCCGGCCTCAGCGGGGAGAACCGGCCGCCTGCCGCGCAGCGCGCGTCCTGGTACCGGCGGTGGCTGGGCGACGTGCTCGATCACATCGACGGTGAGCAGGTCAGGCTGATCGGGCACTCGTTGGGGGCCGCGGTGGTTCTGACCTGTGACTCGCCGCGGGTTTCGCAGCAGGTTCTGCTCTCACCGGGTGGCCTGGTCCGGGCGCGGCTCGGACCCGGCATCCTCTTCCCCGCGATCTCGTGGATGCTGCGCCGCAGTCCGGGAACCAGTGAGCGGTTGCTCGCCACCATGCACGCACCGGGCAACGCGCCGCGAGCCGAACTCGTCGACTGGATGACTCTGGTCGCCCGGCACGTGCGGACCAGCCTCGACCCGGACGCGGCGCCACCACCGACCAGAACCGTCGATCGCGTCATCGTGGCGGGCGAGCACGACAGGTACTACCCGCCGCGAGCCCTGGCCGACCGGGTCCGGGACGTTCTCGGTCAAGAGCTGACCGTGTTCCCCCGCAGCGGCCACCTGCTCATCGACGAGCGCCCGGAGGCAATCGCCGACCTGCTCGCCGGATGATTCAGCGGGTGGCGGAGATGATTCCGCTGCCCAGCACGAGGTCTCCGGCTTCGTCCGGGCGGTAGAGGACGACCGCCTGTCCTGGAGCGACGCCCTGGAGGGCCTGGCGCAACTGGATCTTGAAGTTCTCGCCGTCGAACTCGGCGACCGCGTCGGCCGTGCCGCCGTGGGCGCGGACCTGGATGACGCACTCGGTCGGGCCGTCGAGGGGCTGCTCGGACGGCCAGATCGGGCGCTTCGCGTCGATCTCGGTGACCGCGAGACGCTCACGGGACCCGACCTTCACCGTGCCCGAAACAGGTTCGAGGGAAAGGACGTAGCGCGGCTTGCCGTCCGCGGCAGGAGCGTCGATGCCCAGCCCCTTGCGCTGGCCGATCGTGAAACCGTGCACGCCGGTGTGCTCGCCGAGGACCGCACCGGTCTCCTCGTCGACGAGCTGCCCCGGGGCCTGGCCGAGCTTGTTCTCCAGGAAGCTCTTGGTGTCGCCGTCCGGGATGAAGCAGATGTCGTGGCTGTCGGGCTTCTTGGCGACCGCCAGGTCCTGCTCAGCGGCCTCCTCGCGGACCTCGGACTTCAGCGAACCGCCCAGCGGGAACATCGAGTGCCGCAGCTGCTCGGAGGTCAGCGACGCGAGCACGTAGGACTGGTCCTTGCCCTCGTCACGGCTGCGCCGCAGCTCCGGAACACCGTCCACCATGGACAGACGAGCGTAGTGGCCGGTGCACACCGCGTCGAAGCCCAACGCCATCGCCTTCTCCAGCAACGCCTCGAACTTGATCTTCTCGTTGCAGGTCAGGCACGGGTTCGGGGTGCGGCCGGCGGCGTACTCACCGACGAAGGTCTCGATGACCTCCTCGGTGAAGCGCTCGGCGAAGTCCCACACGTAGAACGGGATGCCCAGCAGGTCCGCGGCGCGGCGCGCATCGCGGGAATCCTCGACGGTGCAGCAGCCCCGCGCGCCGGTGCGCAGCGTCCCCGGCTTCGCCGACAGCGCCAGGTGCACTCCGACCACGTCGTGACCTGCGGCGACCGCCCGCGCCGCCGCGACCGCGGAGTCCACTCCACCGCTCATGGCTGCCAGCACTCGCACGACTCACACCTCCGTGGCGGCCGAAGCCGCCGAAGATCGGCGCAACCCGGCCAACCCGGCGCTACGCGCTCGTTGCACCACCGGTCCGATGACATCGGTGAGTGCCTTGACATCGGCCGCGGTCGAGCTGTGCCCCAGGGAGAAGCGCAGCGACCCGCGCGCGGCCTTCGGATCGGCGCCCATCGCCAGCAGCACGTGGCTCGGCTCGGAAACCCCCGCGGTGCAGGCCGACCCGGTGGAACATTCGATCCCCTTGGCGTCCAGCAGCATCAGCAGGCTGTCGCCCTCGCAGCCGGGGAAGGTGAAGTGCGCGTTGCCCGGCAGCCGGGACGGCCCACCGGCGATGACCTCGTCACCGAGATCGCCGTTGAGCACCACGTCCGGCACCGCCGCGCGCACCCCGTCGATCATCTCGTCGCGCAACTTCGCCAACTGCGCCGCGTGGGACTCACGCGACTCAACGGCCTCGCGCACCGCCGCGGCCAGCCCCAGCACACCAGGGGTGTCGAGGGTCCCGGAACGCACCTCGCGCTCCTGGCCACCACCGTGCAGCACCGGCGTGCACTTGACGTCGCGCGACAGCAGCAGGACACCGGCGCCGTAAGGACCACCGACCTTGTGGCCGGTCATGGTCAGCGCCGCCGCACCGGACGCCGCGAAATCCACCGGCAGCGTCTCGACCGCCTGGACCGCGTCGGTGTGCAGGGGAATCCCGTGCCGATCGGCGATCGCGGAGAGCTCGGTGATCCGGTTGACGGTGCCGACCTCGTTGTTCGCCCACATCACCGTCGCCAGCGCCACGTCATCCGCGCTGGTCAGAGCCTCTTCGAAGACCTCCGGCGTGATCCGGCCCGCAGCGTCGGCCTCCAGCCACGTGACCTCGGCGCCCTCGTGCTCGGCCAGCCACTCCACCGCGTCAAGCACCGCGTGGTGCTCCACCGTGGAGGCCAGGATGCGCCGACGAGCCGGCTCGGCGGCGCGGCGCGCCCAGAAGATTCCCTTGACCGCGAGGTTGTCGCTCTCCGTCCCGCCAGCGGTGAACAGCACCTCCGAAGGCCGGGCGCCCAGGGCGTCGGCGATGTCCTCGCGGGACTCCTCGACCTGCCGCCGCGCCCTCCGACCCGAGGTGTGCAGGGACGAGGCGTTGCCGATCCGGGTCAACGCCTCGCTCATCGCGGACACCGCTGCGGGCCGCATCGGAGTCGTAGCGGCGTGGTCGAGGTAAGTCATCGCTCATCCAGGGTAATGCAAGCCGACCGCCGCCTCCCCTGCGGTCCGACGGAACGCGCAGGTCAGACCGGTTTGGCCCGCCCTGCCCGGAGCAGCATCACAGCAGCGGACACCACCGCCACCAGCACCAGCAGATCCAGCGGCAGCACACCCCGGGTCGGCGCCCCGTCGCCGGCCAACGCGCTGACCACCACACCACCGGCCCCGACCAGCAGCGCCTGCCCGAGCATGTCGGAGATCTGCAGCGCCGAGGAGTTGAACCCGCGGTCGGCCTCCGGCGACAGCGACAGAACGGCGACCGCCGTCGTCGCGACGGAAACTCCCATGCCCATCCCCGCGACGAACCAGCCCCCGAACACCAGCCACGGCACACCCCACACCGGCAGAGCCCACACCAGCGCGAACACGCCGACCCCCACCAGCACGAACCCGGCCGCGACGATCTGCTCCCTGCCCAGCCGGCGCTGCCTGCTCTGCCAGAAAGCGCCCACCGACCAGCCCACCGACCCCACCGTCAGCGGGACCCCGGCCGCCGACGGGGAGAAACCGTGCACCACCGCCAGGCTCAGCGGAACGAAGGCCTGCGCCGCGAAGAACAGCCCCGCCAGCAGACCGCGCGAGAGCACCATCACCGGCAGCCCGGGACGAGCGCGAAGCGTCCCTCGCGGCAGCAGGTGGAGCAATGAAGGGACCAGCACGACCAGCCCCGCCACCGCGACCACGAGTGACAGGAAGGAGACCTGCTGCGCGGCCCAGTTCAGCGCCACGACACCGGCCGCCGCACCCGCCGCGGCCACCGGCAGCCCCGGCCGGGCCCCAGCGCGATCGGCACCGGGCGCACCGAAGCGGCGCAGCGTGGGAACCAACAGCGCAGCACCGAGGCAGACCAGCGGAGCAAGGCCGCCGAACACCCACCGCCAGCTCGCGTGCTCGGTGAGCAACCCGGCGATCAGGGGACCGATCAGCGCAGGCACCACCCACGCCGCCGACAGCGCACCGAACGCGGCCGGCCGGTGCCGCTCCGGATAGACGCGGGCGATCATCACGTAGAGGGAGACGATGAGCACACCGCCGCTGAGGCCCTGCACGACCCGCGCCAGCAGCAGAACCGCCATGCCCGGCGCGACAGCGGCGATCACCAGTCCCAGCGCGAACAACGGCAGCGCCACCAGCAGCGGCAACGCTGGACCGCGGAGGTCGGACAGCCGCCCGCCGATCACGGTTCCCACGGTGCTGGCGGCCAGGAACACGGTGAAGGGCCACGAATACCACTGCGACGCGTGGAAATCGGCCACGATCGTGGGCAGTGCGGTGCCCAAACCCATCGCCTCGAACGCCACGAGCGTGATGACCAGGATCAGCCCCGCCGTGAAGGCGCGGCGCTGCGGATGCCACAGCGCGCTGTCGGAACGGTCACTGCCTTCGTCGACGATGCCCACCACGCCAGCCTGCAACCTCCACCCCGGTGGAGGTCCAGTCCTTCCACCCACCCGGCGCAGTCGACCGGTTCCTCGGCGTCCGAACGCGGGTTGTGGCGCCTGGGGAAGATCAGGCGGCGATGGCCTCCGCCGGCTCGTCGTGGCCCACGCATGCGCCGGTGGCTCCCGTGATCGCGGCCTGCGCCTCCCGGGCCAGCGTCTTGCGGTCGGTGCCGGTCAGCTCCGGCAGCACCACGACCTCCACCACGAGACCGCGCATGCGGGCCACCGACAACACCGAATCCGCCAAGCTCGCATCGCCCAGGAACGCCGCCCCGGTGGTCAGCCGCCCGCGTCCGTCGCGGAAGCGCACCGCCACCGGCTGCATCCGGGCGCCCGCGTCCAACGCCGCCTGGAACACGGCGGGACGGAACGGACCACTCGCAGAGCCGCACCACGTGGTGCCTTCGGGGAACGTTCCGATCACCGAACCCGTCCGGAGCTCGTCAGCGATCGTCGCCACCGCCCCGGGCAACGCCGACAGCCGGTCGCGGTCGATGTAGACGGTCCCGACCCGCCCCGCCAGCGAACCCAGCAACGGCCACGATCGGACCTCGACCTTGGCCAGCATCTTCATCGGCGTGAGCACCTGAAGGGCCACGACGTCCAACCACGAGACGTGGTTGCACACGATCAGCCCGCCACCGGGCGTCAGCGTCCCGTCGACCTCCAACCGGATGCCCAACGCCCGCAACAACATCCGGAACCACTTCGGCACCGCCCTCCGCCGCAGCGGCGAAGGGAGCCCGAGCACCATCGCGCTGCCGATCAGCAGCAGCCCGACGGTGATCCCGATGCGCATGGCCAGCCGCAGCCGGCCGACCTCGGTGCCGGGGTCGCGCGGCGGCAGGCAGTCCGGCCCGCACGGCGACTCCGGCATCCACGAGTGGTTCATGCCGATTCTCCGAGGAAGTACCGCATGTATCTCTGATCGGCGCGTTCCAGGTCGACCAGCACGAAGAAGTCCGCCACCCCGAATTCCGGGTCGTGCGCGGGCTTGCCGCAGACCTCCGCACCCAGCCGCAGGTACCCGCGCAGCAGAGGCGGAATCGTCGAGCGCTCGTTGAGCTCACCGGCCTCCCACGGCTGGTGCGGGTGGACCCGGCGCTCCTCCGGCGCGTAGTGCTTCTGCGACACGGTTCGCCACACGTGCGCGGCCTGCACCCCACCGTCGTCCAGCGGCACCGAGGCGCAGCCGGCGAGCATGGTGTGCCCGTGCAGCAGCATGTACCGGGCGATTCCCGCCCACACCAGGCTCACCACGGCACCGTTGCGGTGGTCGGGGTGCACGCACGAGCGGCCGGTCTCCACCAGCGACGGGCGCAGCGACTCCAGAGCGGAGAGGTCGAATTCGGTTTCCGAGTAGAGCATTCCGGCGGACGAGGCGCGGTCGGGCGGCAGCATCCGGTAGGTGCCGACCACCTCGCCGCTGCGGTCTTCCCGCACGATCAGGTGGTCGCAGTGGTCGTCGAAGGAGTCCTGGTCGACGCCGTGCTCCCCGCCCTTGACCGTGGCTCCCATCTCCTCCGCGAACACCTTGTAGCGCAGGCGTTGTGCGGCGTGGACCTCGTCGGAATCACGGGCGACGAGCAGCGAGTAGTGGGCGTCGGCCGCCGCGTTCGGTGCGGCGCTGGCCAGCAGCTGCATCTCGGACATGTCCCAGGTGTATCGCCGCGCAGCGAACGCCCAACACACCAGCGGATGACACGGAGCCGGAACTTTCGGTGAATGCCAGGTGCGTACTACTCCGTCCGGGCCTTCGATACCGCCCGTTGCAGCACGTCAGAGGGGCTTGCCTGACCCGCCATCTCGTCCGCGACGGCCCGCGCGTTGACGGCGAACTCCGGCTCGCCCAGCAACCTGCGCACCACATCGCGCACCCCGTCGACGGTGATCGTCGCCGGGTCCTGGGAGAGCCCGACCCCTCGCTCCACCACCCGCTGCGCGGACAACGGGTTGTCGGCGAACGACGGCAGCACCAACTGCGGCACCCCGTAGTGCAGCGGCGCGGCGGTCGTCCCGGACCCGCCGTGGTGCACCAGCAGCGAGGTCGTCGGCAGGAACGCCGACAACGGCAGATAACGGGACGTACGCACGTTGCCCGGCAACGACTCGACCTTGATCTCACCGGCGAGCACCACTTCGACGTCCATGCCGCCGAGTGCGTCGAGGACGACCTCCGCGCTGCTCGTGCCGGAGATCAAGGGCACCACCGTGCCGAGCGTGACCCCGACGCGGGGACGTTCCGCTCGCGCGAGAGCCCACTGCGGGACCGCGCAACCACCGTTGAAGGGAACGAACCGCATGGGCCACCACGGCACCGCGTCGAAGGCATCCGGCTCCTCCCCGGTCAGTCCACCCATGCTCGGCGGTCGCGGGTCGATTCGTGCGATCACCTTCGGGCCGATGTCCGATATGCCCAGCCGGTCGCGCAGCAGCCGATCCACGTCCTCGTTGGGGCGGAACGGGCTCTCCGCGTCGCGACTGGACCACGACACCCGGTTTCCCACCTCCAACGCCGGAACACCCAGCGCAGCGGCAGCCAGCCCGCCGGCCGGGTGGTCGGTGGTGTGCACGACGAGGTCGGCCCCGAAAGCCCGTCCCGCGTCGATGGTTCCCTCGGTCATCGCCAGCGTGAACAGGCCGAACGGACCCCGATCGGTTCGCGCGACCTCCTCGTAGGTCTCGGCCATCCACTCCGGCACGGCGGCGACCTGCTCCGCTGAGGCGCCACCCGGTGACAGGACGGCTCCCATCACCACATCCCACCGCTCGCGCTCGGGGAACACGTCGACCATCGGCAGTCCCGCACGAGAACCGACCTCGACCATCTCGGAAGCGCTGGCGAACAGCACCTCGTGACCTGCGGCACGGGCAGCCCACACCAACGGCACGACCGGCAGCGTCAACCCGTACGCGGGCCCCGCGGTGAAGAGGATTCGCACGGCCCCGAGCTTGCCACTCCCCTCGACCGAGCACCGACCTTTCCAGCGAGCAGGGGAACCTTCCTGTCAGCCACCGCGCACACCGCTGCCGAAACGAGCAGGGGAACCTTCCTGCCACGCCCGAAGCCACCTCCCGAAGCGAGCAAGGGAACCTTCCTCTCATCCGCCCGGAGCCTCAGGGTGTGAGCGTGGGAACCTTCCGCGCACGCCGCTGCCCGGTCACCCGGCCGGTGGCGGCTAGATTCAGCGCATGCAGATCGAGCGCGTCGACCTCTACACCGATGGCGCATGCAGCGGAAATCCCGGCCCGGGCGGCTGGGGCGTGGTGCTGCGCTATGGCGACCATGAGCGGGAGCTCTACGGCAAGGATCCGACCACGACCAACAACAAGATGGAGTTGACGGCCGTGATCGAGGGGCTGGCCGCTCTCACCCGGCCGATCCCGGTGGTGCGCGTCTACACCGACAGCACCTACGTGCTCAAGGGCATCACCGAGTGGATGCGCGGTTGGAAGCGCAACGGCTGGATGACCTCGGCGAAGAAACCGGTCAAGAACGCCGATCTGTGGCAGCGGCTGGACGCCGAATGCTCCCGTCACGGCGAGGTGCAGTGGGAGTGGGTCAAGGGCCACGCCGGTCACCCGGAGAACGAACGCGCGGACAAGCTCGCTTGCAAGGGGCGCGACGAGGCGCGTTGAAGACGAAAAGGCGGGCCGTGCTCGGTGTGAGCACGGCCCGCCTTCTTCGCGTCAGGGTCAGCCCTTGCGCTTGGTGACCTCTTCGGTGAGCTGCGGGGCGACCTTGAACAGGTCACCCACGACGCCGTAGTCGGCGATCTCGAAGATCGGCGCCTCCGGGTCCTTGTTCACCGCGACGATCGTCTTGGACGTCTGCATGCCCGCCCGGTGCTGGATCGCGCCGGAAATGCCCAGCGCGACGTAGAGCTGCGGCGAGACCGTCTTACCGGTCTGACCGACCTGGAACTGGTGCGGGTAGTAACCCGAGTCCACCGCGGCACGCGAAGCACCGACAGCGGCACCGAGGGTGTCGGCCAGCTTCTCCACGACCTCGAACGACTCGGCCGAACCGACACCGCGACCACCGGATACCACGATGCTGGCCTCGGTGAGCTCCGGGCGGTCGCCGGCCTCGGCCGGCTGCCGGCCGGTGATCTTGGCGCCGGACGCGGCCGGAACCTCGACCTGCTCGACCGCGGCGGCACCGGAGGCCTGCTCGGCCTCGATGGAGCCGGGCAGAACGGTGACCACCGGGGTGCCCTTGGTGACCTTCGCCTTGGCGTCGTAGGTGCCACCGAACAGCGAGTGCGACGCCACGCCCTCACCGTCGATGTCCACGACCTCCGACAGCAGACCGGCCTCCAGGCGGATCGCCAGACGACCGGCGATCTCCTTGCCGTCGACCGACGCGGGGACCAGCACGGCCGCCGGGTTCGCCGAACCCGCCAGCGCGGCCAGCACGTCGACCTGCGGCGTCACCAGGACGTCGGCGGCCTCGGCGGACTCGGCCGCGTAGACCTTCGCCGCACCGTAGGAGCCCAGCGCCTCGGACAGCTTGCCCGCCGTGCCCGGCTCGCCGACGACGACCGCCGACGGCTCACCGATGCGACGGGCCGCGGTCAGCAGCTCGTACGTGACCTTCTTGACCTCGCCGTCCACGTGATCGACGAGGACCAGAACCTCAGCCATGAATCAATGCCTCCTCGAAAACCGTGAACGACTCAGAGCAGCTTCTCGCCGGCCAGGAACTCGGCGACTCCAACGCCGCCTTCGCCCTCGTCGGTGACCTTCACACCGCCGGACTTCGGCGGCTTCGGAGCGGACTCGACGACCTGGGAGCCGGCGTTGGCCAGGCCCACCTCGGAGGCGTCGATCCCCGCGTCGGCCAGCGACAACGCGCTCACCGGCTTCTTCTTCGCGGCCATGATGCCCTTGAACGACGGGTACCGCGGCTCGTTGATCTTCTCGGTGACCGACACGACGGCCGGCAGGCCGGACTCGACGGTCAGGATGCCCGCGTCGGTCTCGCGCTCGACCTTCACCGACGAACCGTCGGTCTCGACCTTGCGAGCGAAGGTCAGCTGCGGCCAGCCCAGCACCTCGGCGATCATGGCCGGCACGGCGCCGGAGCGACCGTCGGTCGCCTCGTTGCCCGCGATGACCAACTCGACACCCTCAACGGTGCCGATGACCTTCGCCAGCGCCTTGGCGGTGGCCGGCGCGTCGGTGCCGTGCAACGCCTCGTCGGACAGGTGCACCGCCTTGTCCGCACCCATCGACAGCGCCTTGCGGATGGCATCCGTGGCGCGATCCGGGCCCATGCACACGACGGTCACTTCGCCGCCCTGAGCCTCCTTGATCAACAGCGCCTCCTCCACGGCGCGCTCGTTGATCTCATCCAACACCGCATCCGCCGACTCGCGGTCCAACGTGTGATCCGCAGCAGACAGCTTCCGTTCGGAATACGTGTCGGGCACCTGCTTAACCAGGACGACGATGTTCATGGGCCCTCTTCGACCTCCTGCGGACTCAAATGACGCTCGCTGGTCCTCCAGCGGCTCTGCTTGTGGACCCGGCGCTTCTTCCGTCCGGGTTAGGTTGACCTTGCCATGCCCTCACCTGGAAAGCACAGTGATGCCAACCACCAAGGATGTTACTTGCCAGTAGCCGGGGTGCAACCAGGTCCCACCCGTGACAGTACTCACCTTCGCTCGGCGGAGATGATCCGCCGCAGCAAAAGTGGGGACGGGTCATCCGGAAAGTATGTGAATGAACCTTACGTATCAGTAGCCTGGCGGCCATGAGAAGACGCGTCGCCATCGTGACCGATTCGACGGCTTCCGTTCCGCTCGACGTGGCCGACCGGCTGGGAATCTCCATCGTGCAGCTGGAGCTGACCGTCGGTGATGAACAGAACGACGAGCGCCGGGTGCTGCATCCCCAGATGGCCGAGGCAATGCGGAACAAGGTCGCGGTCGCCACCAACCCGCCCCCGCCGCCGGCCTTCTACTGGAATTACGCGGACGCCGCGGCCTCCGGCGTCGAGGCGATCATTTCGATCCACATTTCCGAAGGAATGTCCCAAACCTGCCAGTCCGCCCGAATCGCCGCGGCGGAGATCGGCGTGCCGGTCTACGTCGTCGATGCGCGGCTGACGGGACTCAGCCTCGGCTTCCCGGTGATCGCCGCCGCCGAGGCCGCCGCAGCAGGTGCCACACCGCACGGCGTGATGACCGTCCTGGACCACCGCCTTCGCAGCACCACGCAGCTGCTCTACGTCGACACCCTGGAGTACCTGCAGCGCAGCGGCCGGATCGGCCGGGCTCAGGCGTGGGTCGGCGAAGCGCTGTCGATCAAACCGGTGCTGATCATGAAGGACGGCGTGATCGACCAGCTGCACAAGGCCATCGGTCCGGAGCGGGCGCTGCGCAAGGCCGTCGCGACCGCCGTGGAGCGGGCGGGCCAGGGGCCGGTCGACGTGGGCGTGGAGCACTTCGAGGCCGCCGATCGCGCCAAGCAGGTCCTCGACGCGCTGTGCTCGCAGCTGCCGCAGGTCCGCCGGGTCACCCTGGAGGAGACGAGCGCGATCATAGGAGCCCACACGGGTCCGGGAGCGCTCGGCATCGCGATCTCGCCCGCCAGCTTCTGAGCGGTTCTCGCCCGCCGCGAAGTCCGGCTCGGGGACCGGACTCGCCGAGCGATCGCATCGGCCGATCATTTCCGCGGATCCCTTTCACGGGACCGCACCTCGCAGTTCTTCCTGATTTTTCCTGCGTCTTCCACCCTTTTGAGCGGTGCGAACGCGTGTTCGATGCCGGATACTCGTTGTTGTCCTGCCCGAAAGAACTGCACGCGGGCACGAATTCCGCACCATTCCTGGGGGAATCATGAGTGCGAACCGCCATCCGCGCAGCCGCGCGAGCGGCGCCCACGCCAGGCGCTCAGTCCTGGAGCTTGTCCATCGCGCGGTGCACGCGCTTGACCGAAATTGGTCGCGGAGTCCCCAAGGACTGCGCGAACAGGCTCACGCGCAGCTCCTCGATCATCCAGCCCACGTCGAGCAGCGCATCGCTGGGCGACCGCCCCTGCGGCACCGCGGCCAGCAGGTCCCCATAGCGCTGCCTGACCTCGTCCACCTGGTGCATCCACTCCCGATCACGCTGCGGCTGGTGCTGCGCCTTGTCCAGCCGCTGCTCGATCGCACCCAGGTAGCGGACCAGGTCGCGGAGCCGGTCGAAGCCCGTGGCGGTGACGAATCCCGGGTGCAGCAGACCTTCCAGCTGCTGGCGGATGTCGCCCAGCGACTCCGTCGACATGCCCTTGGGACGATCGGCGAGCACCGTCTCGACCCGCTGGGCCGCGACCAGGACCCGCTCCACCTCCGCCAGCACCGCCACGGTGTACTCGCCCAGCCCGGCGCGGACCTTCGTCTCCAGCGAGGTGAAGGCGTCGCCGTCCCAGACGGGCCCGCCGTTGTCGGCCATCAGCTTGTCCACGGCGCAGCGCACGCAGTCGTCGAGGACCGAACCGAGGTCGCCGTACTGACTCCCACCCAGCACCAGGCGGCTGGTCGCGCTCATGCCGCGCTGGATGGACTTGGCCGGCGAGGGCACGTTGAGCAGCAGCAACCGGCGCGTGCCGTTCCACAGCGCGCGCCGCTGCTCCTGCTCGGTGTCGAACATCCGCACCGCGACGCTCTCGCCCTCGTCCACCAGCGCCGGGTAGGCCTTCACGGCGTGCCCGGAACGCAGCTGGGAGAAGGTGCGCGGCAGCTCGCCGAAGCTCCAGGAACGCAGTCCGCCCTGCTCGATGTCGTCGGCCGCGGCCGAGATCTCCTCGCGCACCTTGGGTTTGAGCCGCAGCTTCAACGATTCGAGGTCCTTGGACTCGGCGAGCTTGCGCCCGCGGCGGCCCACCACGCGGAAGGTCATCTTCAGGTGCTCGGGGACCCGCTCCGGATCCCACTCCGCACGCGGCACCTCCACACCGGTCAGCTGGCGAAGGCTGCGCTGCAACGTCTCCAGCAGCGGCCCGTCGTCGGGCCCCACTCGGGAGAGCACGGCCTTGGCGAAGTCCGGGGCAGGCACGAAGTTGCGCCGGAGCTGCTTCGGCAGCGACTTGAGCAGCGTCGTCACCAGTTCTTCCCGCAGGCCCGGGATCTGCCAGTCGAAGCCCTCTGCGTCGATCTGGTTGAGCACCTGCAGCGGGATGTGCACGGTGACGCCGTCCGCGTCGGCACCCGGCTCGAACTGGTAGGTCAGGTTCAGCCGGTGCTCCCCGTAGAGCCACTGGTCCGGGTAGTCCTGGTCGCTGACCTGCGCCGAGCGCTCGTTGATCAGCATGGACTTCTCGAAGTTCAGCAGGTCGGGCTGATCGCGGCGGGTCTTCTTCCACCACGTGTCGAAGTGCCTGCCGGAGACCACCTCGTCGCCGATGCGCTGGTCGTAGAACTCGAACAGCGTCTCGTCGTCGACCAGGATGTCGCGACGGCGAGCGCGTTCTTCGAGGCCCTCGACCTCGTCGAGCAGCGCCCGGTTCTGGCGGAAGAACCCGTGCCGGGTGTCCCAATCCCCCTCGACCAGCGCGTGCCGGATGAACAGCTCGCGGCTGACCTCGGGGTCGATGCGCCCGTAGTTGACCTTGCGGTCCACCACCAGCGGCACACCGTAGAGCGTGACCCGCTCGGTGGCGACCACAGCGGCTCGGTCCTTCTCCCAGTGCGGTTCGCTGTAGTTGCGCTTGACCAGGTGCCCGGCCAGCTGCTCGATCCACTCCGGCTCGACGCGGGCGACGATGCGCGCCCACAAACGGGAGGTTTCGACCAGCTCCGCGGCCATCACCCAGCGCGGCGGCTTCTTGAACAACGACGAACCGGGGAACACCGCGAAACGCGTGTTGCGGGCTCCCTGGTACTCGTTGCCGCCTCGCCCGGGCGGGCCGGAACGCTGCGCACCGTTGCGCTTCTCGACGTCCTTGAGGCCGATGTGCGAGAGCAGACCGGCCAGCAACGACTGGTGGACGCGGGTGGCGTCGGCGGGCTGATCCGCCAGCGTCATCCCCATCGACTTGACCATCTGGCGCAGCTGACCGAACAGGTCCTGCCACTCGCGCACGCGCAGGTAGTTGAGGAAGTCGTTGCGGCAGAGCTTGCGGAACTGGTTGGAGGACAGCTCCTTCTGCTGGGAGCGCAGGTGCTCCCACAGGCGCAGGTAGGAGAGGAAGTCGGATTCGGCTTCCTTTTCGACGAATCGCGCGTGCTTCTGGTCGGCGGCCTGCTGGTGTTCGGCCGGGCGTTCGCGCGGGTCCTGGATGGACAGCGCCGCCACGATCACCAGCACCTCGCGCACGCAACCGTTGCGCTCGGCTTCCAGCACCATCCGCGCCAAGCGCGGGTCGATGGGCAACTGGGCGAGGCTGCGGCCGATCCGCGTGAGCCTGCGCTCGTCGGCGGGCTTGGTGCTCTCCAGCGCGCCGAGTTCGTGCAGCAGGTTGACGCCGTCGGTGATCTGCCTGCGGTCCGGCGGTTCCAGGAACGGGAAGGACTCGATCTCACCGAGCCCCAAGGAGGTCATCTGCAGGATCACCGAGGCCAGGTGGGTGCGCAGGATCTCCGGGTCGGTGAACTCCGGCCGGGACTCGAAGTCCTCCTCCGAGTACAGCCGGATGCAGATGCCCTCGGAAACCCGGCCGCACCGGCCCTTCCGCTGGTTCGCCGAGGCCTGCGAGATCGGTTCGATCGGCAGCCGCTGCACCTTCGTGCGGAAGCTGTAGCGGGAGATGCGGGCCGTGCCCGGGTCGATGACGTACTTGATGCCGGGAACGGTCAGCGACGTCTCCGCGACGTTGGTGGACAGAACGATCCTGCGCCCGGAGTGGCGTTGGAACACCCGGTGCTGCTCGGCGGCGCTCAACCGCGCGAACAGCGGCACCACCTCGGTGTCGCGGAGCGCGAGCTGCGCCAGCGCGTCGGCGGCATCGCGGATCTCCCGCTCACCGCTGAGGAACACGAGGATGTCACCGGGGCCTTCGGCGCACAGCTCGCGGACCGCGTCGCAGATGGCCTGCGGCTGGTCCCGGACGTCCGTCGACGGGTCCTCCTCGTCGTCGGAGTCCTCCAGCAGCGGCCGGTAGCGCACCTCGACCGGGTAGGTCCGGCCGGAGACCTCCACGACGGGCGCGTCGTCGAAGTGCCGGGAGAAGCGCTCCGGGTCGATCGTCGCCGAGGTGATGATCACCTTCAGGTCAGGGCGGCGCGGCAGCAGCTGCTTGAGGTAACCGAAGATGAAGTCGATGTTGAGGCTGCGCTCGTGCGCCTCGTCGATGATCAGCGTGTCGTAACGGCGCAGCAGCCGGTCGTGCTGGATCTCGGCGAGCAGGATGCCGTCGGTCATCAGCTTGACCAGGGTGTCGTCGCCGGTGCGCTCGGTGAAACGCACCTGGTAGCCGATCGCACCACCGATCTCGGTGCCCAGCTCCTCGGCGACCCGCTCGGCCACGGTTCGTGCCGCGAGCCTGCGCGGCTGGGTGTGGCCGATGACGCCCTTGATGCCGCGCCCGAGCTCCATGCACATCTTGGGCAGCTGCGTGGTCTTACCCGACCCGGTCTCACCTGCGACGATGACGACCTGGTTGTCCCGGATAGCGGCGAGCAGATCGTCCCGCCGCTGACTGACCGGGAGGCTGTCCGGATAGGTGATCTTGGGGGTGCCGTCGCGGCGGCGCTGCACCCGCAGCTCGGCGGTCTCGACATCACCGGTGATCTCCGCGGTGACCGACCGCAACGCCTCGGGGTCGCGGATCTTGCGGGCGCCTTCGATGCGTCGACGCAGCCGACGCTGGTCTTGCAGCATCAGCTCGGGCAAACGTTCCCGCAGATCAACGAGCGGAGATTTCACAGACGACGTACCCATACTCCGCACAAGCATAGAGAAGGCCCCTGCCGCACTGCCTCCCAATTCCGCCGCGCTCACAGCAGACGCCCCATTCCGTGACGCCGGTCACGTGGGCGGAGGTGCTCAGGTGCGCTCGGCCCGGCACAGGTAGGCCATCGCCTGGTCCCCGACCCTGGTGATCACGACGCTGGCTTCCTGCGTCCCCTTGGGTTTGAGCCGGCGCCGCAGCGCGTCCGGGTCCACGTCGACACCGCGCACCAGGATTTCCAGCCGGCCGACGTCGTGCCTGCGCAGCAGCATGCGCAGCGCCTTCTCGTTGAACCGGCCGTGTTCGAGCACCCGGAAGGCCCGCACGCCGGGCGGCGGCACATCACCGGTGAGGTAAGCGATGCGCGGGTCGAGCTGGACGAGTCCGTGACGCGCGGCGTAGTGGCGCACCAGCCCTGCGCGCACCACGGCCCCATCCGGATCGACGATCCACTCGTGCACGTCCTCGGCCGGGCAGTCGTCGGGCTCGGCATCGGTGATGCTCCAGGCACCGCCATCGGTCCGCAGCACGGTGGCGCGGCGCCGCGCCGTCGGATCGGCCAGCGAGCCGAACCACAGCGCGGCCTCCCGAACCTGCCCGCCCAGCGACACCACCTCGGCTTCGACCTCGTCGGGGACCGCGTCGAAGTCCAGGCCGGGGGCGCACTTGACGACCAGGTCGCGCCCGGCGTGGACGGCCATGAGCTCGTCCAGCGGCGGCACCAGGTCGGCGGGGTTCCAGCGGCGCCTGCCGCCTTCGTCCCGGCGCGCGGGATCGGCGACCACGACGGCATCCCGGGTGACGGGGTGCAGCGCGTCGGCCTCCACCAGCAGCGCCTCGCGACCGGCGGCGGCCAGGTTGTGCTGAGCCATGAGCAGCCGGACCCGGTCCAGGTCGGAGCCCACGCTGCGGTTGGCGACAGCGGCCACGGCGGTCAGGTCGGCACCGATCGAGCAGGTCACGTCGTGCACGTCGCGACCCGCCAGGCGCTGCGCGCGGTGCCGGGCGACGACGCTCGCGGTGGCCTGCTGCAACGCGGAATCGGTGAACAGCCAGCCACCGCTGTCATCCAGCTTGGACTCGGCTTTGCGCCGCAACACCGCGGTTTCCAGCGCGGCGGCGGCGAACCGGTCACCGACCTGCCGACGTGCCGCGGAGACGTCGGTCAGCCGCGATGTGCCGGTCAGCGGCAGGCCGGAGAGCTCGGCGACAGCCTCACGGCCCGCGGTCGAGCGCAGGAACAGGACGTCCTCGACGTCGAACGAGTACCCCACCCTCGCCCCCTAGAACGTGCCGACCGCGAACGGCCGGCACGAACCGGGGACCGAGAGGCGGGGTGTGCTCGTCACGACTGCTTCCGCTGATGAGTGCCGGGTCAGCGCCCGGTGAACTTCGCCTTGCCGGGGCCGTTCTCGATGAACGACTTCATGCCGATCTTCTGGTCCTCGGTCGCGAACGTCCCCGCGAACAGGTGAGTTTCGAGCTTCAGACCGTTGTCCAGGTCGACGTCCAGGCCGCCGTCGATCGCGGCCTTCGCCGCCGCCAGGGCCCGCGCCGCGCCACCGGTGAACTGCTCCGCCCAGCGCTTCGCCGTCGCGTAGACGTCGGCGGACGGCACGATCTCGTCGACCATGCCCAGCGCGAGCGCCTCGTCGGCCTCGACGAACCGGCCGCTGTAGATGATGTCCTTGGCCTTGCTCGGGCCGATCAGCCGCGCCAGCCGCTGCGTGCCACCGGCACCGGGGATGACGCCGAGCAGGATCTCCGGCTGGCCGACCTTGATGTCGTCCGCCGCGACCCGGCGGTCGCACGACAGCGCCAGCTCGAAACCGCCACCGAGGGCGTAACCGGTCAGCGCCGCGACCGTGGGCTTCGGGATGGCCGCGACCTGGCTCATCGCATCCGACAGTCCGCGCTGCTCCTTGGCGGCCATGTCCGCGTAGGACATGTCGGCCATCTCCTTGATGTCCGCGCCTGCCGCGAAGACCTTCTCACCGCCGTAGACGATCACCGCGCGGATGTCGTCGCGCTCAGCGGCCTCGATCGCCACTTCCCGCAGCTCGGTCTCGATCTGCCTGTTCAGCGCGTTCATCTTCGGTCGATCCAGCCGGATCGTGCCGATCGCGCCTTCGACCTCAAGCCTGACGAACTCGCCCACGCAGCAACCTCCTCGTCGAACCACCGCTCGTGACGCAGGCGAGGCTATCGCGCCCCGCGCCACATCTGCTGTGTCACCGATCTCAACATCGCCGAAGGCCTCGCCGGTGATGCGGAACGGCACCTCCTGCGCCTGGGCTCGGTTCAGGCCCGGCGACGAGCGAAGTACCGGTCACCCGCTCGCTGCAGTTCGAGGTTCTGGTCGAAGGTCTTCGAGAGGTTGTCCTCGGTGAGCACGTCGTCGAGCAGCCCCTGGGCGACGATGCCGCCGTCGCGCAGGAGCAGGCAGTGGGTGAAGCCCGGAGGAATCTCTTCGACGTGGTGCGTGACCAGCACCGATGCGGGTGCGTCCGGGTCCATGGCGAGGGTCGACAGGCGGGCGACGAGGTCCTCGCGGCCACCGAGGTCGAGCCCTGCTGCGGGCTCGTCGAACAGCAGCAGCTCGGGATCGGTCATCAGCGCGCGGGAGATCATGACCCGCTTGCGCTCGCCCTCGGACAGCGTCCCGAACTCGCGGTCGGCGAGGTGCGCGACACCGAGCAGTTCGAGCAGCTCAACGGCGCGATCGGTGTCCAGCGCGTCGTACTCCTCGCGCCAGCGGCCGAACACCGAATACCCGGCGCTGACCACGACGTCGCGGACTAACTCCTCGCCGGGGACGCGGTTGACCAGCGCACCCGAGCACAGCCCGATCAACGGGCGGATGTCGAAAACGTTGGTCTTGCCGAGCCGCTCGCCGAGGACGTCGACGGTGCCGGTGCTCGGGTGCATCTCCGTGCTGGCCATCTTCAGCAGCGTGGTCTTGCCCGCGCCGTTGGGTCCCAGCACGACCCAGCGCTCGTCGAGCTCCACAGACCAGTTCACGTCGGCCAACAGCGTCGTCTTGCCTCGCCGGACACCGACGCCATCCATCTGGATGACCAGGTCGTCCACGTCTACCTCCCAGCCGTGACTGACCGCGGCGGCGCCCCGGGCGCGCACTCGGCGTTCGTCTCCGTCCGGGACCGCCACAGGCTCCGGCCGGTCCCCTCTGAGCCCATTGTTCCCGCCGTCGCCGTACCCCCTGCGGGCGGGATGCCACTCCCGCGCGTTCGGTGAACGTCGCCACGCCGCGCGCCGGTCCACATACCGGGAACCCGGCTCAACCACTGGCACCGGCGACGATCCGGTGCCACGATCTGTGGCGTGTCCGATTCGTTGCTCACCCGCGATCGCGTGATCGACCTGTTCCGGGTCGTCGCCTCCGCCTGTCGCTGAAAGCGGTCCGAGAGACCTCCCGCTTCACGCGACTTCATCGCGGCACGACGAATCATCCAGCCACCCCAGCACCTCTCGCAGCAGGGGTGCGCCGTGTCGTGCCGGTGCACACCGCAAGACACCTGGAGACACCCCATGAGCATCACGCAGCCGGAACGGCCGACGTCCCCGCAATCCGAATACACCCCGACCGCACCCGTGCCCGCGCTCGGCGAAGCAGAGGTGCATCCCGCTTTCGACCTGCCGCTGCTGCATGACCTGATCCGACCCGACCACCTCAACTGGACCCCGCGCGAACTCCGCGAGCTCACCGGCCTGGTGACCAGCGAGCTGACCACGCAGCTGATGAACATCGTGCGCATCGACGAGCAGCAGCGGTGGTGGGCCAAGCTCGGCCTGACCGCGGGCGTCGAACTCTGGCTGCTGTCCTGGGCACCCGGCCAGGGCACACCGGCCCACGACCACGGCGGCGCCTCGGGATCGTTCTCAGTCCTGTTCGGAGGGCTGCGCGAGGACTACCGCTACGCGGACGGCCCGGTCCGCACCAAGCACCACGACCTCGGTGACGGCATCGGGTTCGGCGCCGGTCGCGCGCACCAGGTCACCAACGTCAGCTCCGTCAACTCCGCCAGCGTGCACGCCTACTCGCCGCCGCTGCTGCCGGTCCGCTACTACGCCGACCTGGCCGAGATCCCCGCTGTCCCTCCGCAACGAAGCGAGGCCGCGTAATGCCGCACATCCCCGAGCCCCGCGAAGAACTGATCGGCCACGGCCCCTACGGGATCGAACACCTGCTGGCCGAATCCCGGGAGAAACTCGCCAGGGTCACCCCGCAGGAAGCTTTCGACCTCCAGCGAACCGGTGGACTGATCATCGACATCCGGCCGGGATCCGACCGCCTCACCCACGGTGAGATCCCCGGTGCCCTCACCGTGGAACGAATCGTCCTGGAATGGCGCCTCGACCCGGCCGGCAGCCACCGCCTCGACGGCCTGCACCCGGAACGCCCGATCGTCCTCGTCTGCAACGAGGGCTACGCCTCCAGCCTCGCCGCCGCCCAAGCCCAGGAGCTCGGCCTCACCAAGGCCACCGATCTGGCAGGCGGATTCCGAGCGTGGAAGGAAGCGGGCCTTCCCACCACCGCCTCCGTCGCCTGATCTGAGCAAGGGAACCTTCCTGTCATCGCCTGCACGGCACGTGGCAGGAAGGTTCCCTTGCTCACGTCACCACCCCGCACGGCGGCGAGGGCGGGCAAAGCGCCTCCTCGGCGGGTGCTGGTCCCGTAGGCTCCGGGCCTTGTGCGAACGCAGAGCCTCTTGTTCCGCCCATGGGTGCTGGTCACCGTGGTGGGCGCGGTTGTCCTAGCAACGGTCGAACTGGTCCTCCGCACCGGTTTCGCGGGTGTCGTGGCCGGTTGGTCCGGCGGCGTGGCGGGAGCGATCCTGCTGCCGGTTGCGACGCAGGTCGGGCTGCTGCTCGGGTCGGTGATCTTCGGGCTGCGCGTTCGGCAGGTCGTGTTCGGTGCGATGCGCGAGGTCGCGTCCTTCAAGCGCGGCAGCGTGACCTTCACGTTCCGCGCCTTGCCGGTGACGTTGCGGGCGCAGATCGGGCCGTGGCGTTCGCCGGTGATCCTGCGCTGCTGGCTGGCCGGCCTGGTTTCGGCGCTGGTCGGCTCGGCCTCGGTGGTTGCGGCGTGGCTGTGGGTGCCGGGGGCGTTCGGGCGCGGTCTCGCGCTGGCGATGAGCGCGTTCATGCTCGTCAAGCTGTGGCCCAAGCGCGTGCCGCTGACGACTTCGACCGGCTGGCTGCTGTTCTCGCTTCCGCGGATGGGCGAGCCGGAACGCTCCGACTTCCTCGCCGCCCCGTTGGCGGCGCGCGCCTACGAGGCGCTGCGCGTCGGCGACCTCGACGCGGCGCAGGCCCGCGCCGACGAACTCGCGGAGCGCTTTCCCGGCATCAACGCGACGGTGTCGTGCCAGATCGCAGTGCTGGAATCGCGCGGGCTCTACGCGCCGGGCGTGCTGCTGCTGTTGAAGTTCCTGTCCGACAACGACGTTCCACCGCGCAAGATGGCGTACCTGCTGGCGGGCCTGGCGGGACTGGGTTTCAAGGCGGTCGAGTCCGGGCAGATGCCCGCCGACAGCTTGCTCCCGACGGCGAAGAAGGCCCTTCAGGACGCGGTGCAGCTGGGCTATCCCGAGTTCGAGCTCAACGGCACCAACGGGCTGCTGGCCCTGATCGAGGGCGACGCCGACAACGCCGTCCGGTTGGCGACCAGCGGCGCGGACTACAACCACTCACCGCTCTCGCGCGCAGACGACTTCGCCACCCTCGCCCGCGCGCACATGGCCCTCCACGACAACGCGTCGGCCCGAACGGCCTTGGCACGCGCGGAGGAACTGGCGCCGTGGTCTCCGCGGGTCACCGAAACCCGCCAGCGCCTGTCCGTGAACTAGGAGCAGGGGAACCTTCCTGCCACCCGAAGTGGCGGAGAGGTTCCCCTGCTGCTGTGTCGCGCGCTGCTTCAGTCGATGGTCAGCACGAGCTTGCCCTGGGTGCGCCCGGTCTCGCCTTGGGCGTGGGCCTTGGCCGCATCGGCCAGCGGGAACGTCCCGGCGATCTCGGCGCGCAGCTTGCCCGCCTCGACCAGTTCGCGGACGGCCCGCATTCCGGCCTGGTCGGCTTCGACGAGCATCAGTTCGGCGCGCACGCCCAGCTCATCGGCTTCCGCGACGAGTTCGTCCCGGTCGTACGGCAGGATCGAGACGAGGATCCCGCCCTTGCGCAGCACGCGCAGCGAGCGGCTGCGGTAGTCGGCGGCGATCGGGTCGAGGACGACGTCGACATCGCTGACGACCTCGGCGAAGTCGGCCGAGGTGTAGTCGATGAGCTCGTCGACGCCCAGCCCGGTCAGGAACTCGTGCTTGCTCTTGCTCGCGGTGGCGATGACGTGAGCTCCCTTGGCCTTGGCGATCTGCACGGCGAGGTGCCCGACGCCGCCTGCGGCCGCGTGGATCAGGATTCGCTGGCCGGCCTGCAGATCCGCGGTGTCGTTCAGCGCCTGCCACGCGGTCAGCGCGGCGAGCGGAATGGCTCCCGCCTGCACGTGGTCCACCTCGGCGGGCTTGGGGACGAAGGCCCGTGCCGGGCCGGTCACGTACTCGGCGTGAGAACCGAGCCCGAACGGGTAGGGCAGCATGCCGAAGACCTCGTCGCCCGGCTTGTGCAGGGTCACGCCGGTCCCGATGGCCTCGACGACGCCGGAGACGTCCCAGCCGAGGATGCGCGGAGGCTCACCGAGGAATCCCTGGCCTCCGCGGTGCTTCCAGTCGGTGGGGTTGACCCCGGCGGCGCGCACGCGGATCAGGACCTCGCTCGGCCCAGGCTCGGGCTTGTCCAGCTGTGCCTCGCGCAGCACCTCCGGACCGCCGTACACGTCCTGGGTGATGGCACGCATGGTTTCACTCATGCCCTCCACCCTGCCGCATCGAAAGCGGACCGGCGTGCAGGCGATGGGGCGTTGTGAGGATGGGAACCCTTCTGTCACCGGAGTGCGCGAAAGGTTCCCCTGCGCCGATCGGTTCAGGCGGGGTCGGTGAGGCGGCGGACGGCTTCGCGGGAAGCGGAGCGCAGGTCTTCGACCTTGGTCTCGCCGAGGATCAGGCGGCGCAGCTGGGGAACGGCCAGGGGCCAGCTGATCGTGCCGAGGGCCAGCAGGACGAGCATGCCCGGTTCGATCGCTCCGGTGACCTTGCCGTTGTCCTGGGCCCGGCGGACCGCGTCGACCTTGTCGCGGTAGTGCTCGGCGCGTTCGGATTCGGCGGCGACGCCGCTGTCGCCGCGTTCCAGCGATTCCCACATGAGCAGCCGCAGGACGTGCGGGTTGGCCGAGTGGTAGGCGGCTAGCCGTTCGACGTAGCCGGGGAGGTCTTCGCCGTCGATG
This sequence comes from Saccharopolyspora sp. NPDC049357, assembly GCF_040677225.1. Lineage (NCBI taxonomy): Bacteria > Bacillati > Actinomycetota > Actinomycetes > Pseudonocardiales > Pseudonocardiaceae > Saccharopolyspora > Saccharopolyspora sp. NPDC049357. Next base: position 164,600 of record NZ_JBFAQJ010000003.1, read on the forward strand.
GGCACCTCTGCCGCGAGTTCGGCCATGGCCGCTTCCAGGACGGCGGTGAACAGGGCGTCCTTGTTGCCGAAGTAGGCGTAGATCAGCTGCTTGTTGGCCTGGGCTTGCTTGGCGATGCGGTCGACGCGGGCGCCGGCGATGCCGTGTTCGGCGAACTCGGTCGTCGCGGCCTGGAAGATCCGGGCCTTGGTGGCTTCGGCGTTGCGGGACACAGCCGCACTGTACCGCTGTGACCAACCAGTCAGTTGACACGAGTTCCGGCCGTGGAGAAACTGTAACCAACCAGTTGGTTACATCGTTTTGCCTGCGGAGAGTGGATGACCGCCGTCGCCCCCGACACCGGCCGCCTGAGCCGTGCACTGCTGTTCGCCGCCGCGCTGTGCGCCGGCGTCACCGTCGCCAACATCTACCTCGCGCAGCCGATCATCGGCCCCGTCGCCGACACCTTCGGCACCTCGCCGCAGACCGCGGGCATCGTGGTGACCGCCGGGATGCTCGGCTACTCCGCAGGCCTGCTGTTCGTCATCCCCCTCGGCGACAGCAGGGATCGGCGCACGATGGTCGGCGCGCTCAGCGTCCTCACCGCGCTCCTGCTCGTGGGAAGTTCCCTCGCACCGTCGTTGCCGGTCCTCGCGGCCCTGACCGGACTGGCCGCGGTCACCACCGTCGTGCCGCAGATCCTCATCCCGCTGGTCGTGCAACTGGCCGACCCGGCGCAGCGCGGCACCGCCATGTCCTGGGTGCAGGCCGGGTTGATCACCGGGATCATGGGCGCCCGAGTCGTGTCCGGCCAGCTCGCCGGACTGCTCGGCTGGCGCTGGGTCTTCGCCGCGGCAGCCGTGCTCACGCTGGTCGTGGGCCTGTGGACGGTTCACGTGCTGCCCAGCGACGGCGCGCGGAACTCGGTGAGCTACTGGGCGCTGCTGCGCTCCCTGCCCGGCTACCTGCGCCGCGAGCCGGGCCTGCGCCGAGCCTGCCTCCGCCAGGCGGGAAGCTTCGCCGCGTTCAACGCCGTCTGGACCACTCTCGCCCTGGTGCTCACCGCACCACCGCACGGCTTCACCGTCGCCGAAGCGGGACTCGTCGGCCTGCTCGGACTGCTCAGCGCCGCTTTGGCGCCGGTGGCCGGGAAGATGGTCGACCGCCGCGGTCCTCGGCTGGTCGGCGCGCTCGGACTGACCGTGCTCGCCTTCGCCGCCCTCGTGCTGATCCTCGGCACGAATTCGCTGATCGCCCTGCTCATCGGCACCGCGGCCGTGCCGATCGGCCTGCAGGTCGGCCAAGCCGCCAACCAGAACGCCGCGCTGTCGGTCGACCCCGCCGCCGGTGGACGCCTGAACACCATCTTCATGCTCTCGACGTTCCTCGCCGGCGCGATCGGCTCGGCCGCGGGCAGCCTCACCTACGGCCTCCACGGCTGGCCGGGCGTGTGCGTCACCGCCCTGATCTTCCTGGCGCTCGGCGGGATCGGAGTGCGCCGGATCCGCTACCGCTAACCCGCGAGAACGACCTTGCCGAGTTCCGCCGGCTCCGACAGCAACGAGTGCCGGGGCAGGACCCGAACGTTGTAGCCGGCCGGGCCCGCGTGCGGCAGCGTCACCGCGGCCGCGTACCGGTCATCCCCGATGGGCTTCATCGACGCGGTGACGAAGTCGTGCAGCACGTCGTTGTCGTCGACCCGGCCCACCACGACCTCGACGTCCACATCGGACGGATCGAGGCCGGCCAGGTCCACCCTGGCGCGCACCGTGACCTGCCCGCCGAGCAGCGGCGTCCCGTGATCCACCGACATCTCGGTGTCACCGACCCGAACCCGGTTCCACGCCGCCTGCAACCGGCTCCGGTAGTCGGCCAGCTCCCGCGCACCGCGGAAGTCGTCGTCGAACATCGCGCGCATCGACTGCGCGGCGGGCGTGTAGTGCCCGTCGACGTACTCGCGGATCATGCGCGACGCCTGCACCCGCGGCCCCAGGGTCGCCAAGGTGTGGCGCACCATCGACATCCACTTGCCCGGCACGCCGTCGCTGTTGCGCTCGTAGTACATCGGCGCCACGTGCTCGGACATCAGCTCGTACAACGCCGCGGCTTCCAGATCGTCCCGCCGGTTGGGGTCGCTGACGCCGTCGGCCGTGGGAATCGCCCACCCGTTGCGGCCGTCGTACATCTCGTCCCACCAGCCGTCGCGCACCGAGAGGTTCAGCACGCCGTTGAGCGCGGCCTTCATCCCCGACGTCCCGCACGCCTCCAACGGTCGCACCGGGTTGTTCAGCCACACATCGCAGCCCGACACCAGGTAGCGGGCCAGCGACATGTCGTAGTCCGGCAGGAACACGATGCGGTGCCGCACGTCGGCGCCGTCGGCGAAGCGCACGATCCGCTGGATCATCGCCTTGCCGCCCTCGTCCGCCGGATGGGACTTCCCCGCCACCACGATCTGCACCGGGCGTTCGGAATCCAGCAGCAGCTCCCGCAACCGGTCGGTGTCGCGCAGCATCAGCGTCGCCCGCTTGTAGGTGGGAACCCTTCGCGCAAAACCGATGGTGAGCACCTCGGGGTCGAAAACCGAGTCGCACCAGCCCAGTTCCAGGTCCGAAGCACCACGCTGCTGCCAGGCGACGCGCAACCTGCGCCGCACCTCGTCGATCAGCCGCTGGCGCAGCGAGCACCGAAGCTCCCACAGCAGCGAATCGCTCACCGGCTCCATGCCGCGCAACCCGGCACCGCTGTCCATCTCGGATTCGCCGAGCAGCTTGCCCAGTTCACGGGCGGACCAGGTCGGCCCGTGCACCCCGTTGGTGACCGAGCGGATCGGGACCTCCTCGACCCCGAACCCCGGCCAGAGGTTGCGGAACATCTTGCGGATCACTTCGCCGTGCAGCTCCGAGACCCCGTTCGCGCGCTGCGCCAGCCGCAGCCCCATGTGCGCCATGTTGAACATGCCCGGGTTGTCCTCGGCGCCCAGCGCCAGCACGCGATCCGCGGGGACCCCCGGCAGCAGCGGCTGCTGGGACCCGTCGTCGAAGTAGTGCCGCACCAGGTCCACCGGGAACCGGTCGATACCGGCCGGGACCGGGGTGTGCGTGGTGAACACCGTCCCGGCCCGAACAGCGGCCGTCGCCTGGTCGAAGTCCAACCCCGGGTCGGTCTGCAGCTCCCTGATGCGCTCCAGCCCCAGGAAACCGGCGTGACCCTCGTTGGTGTGGAAGACCTCGGGCTGCGGATGCCCGGTGAGCCGGCAGTAGGCGCGCACGGCCCGCACCCCGCCGACACCGGCGAGGATCTGCTGACGGATCTTGTGCTCGGCGTCGCCGCCGTAGAGCCGGTCGGTGGTGCCGCGGAGCTCGTCGTCGTTGTCCGGCAGATCGCTGTCCAGCAGCAGCAGCGGAACCCGTCCGACCTGCGCCTTCCACACCCTGGCGTGCAACGTGCGGGCTGCGGGCATGGCGACCTTGACCACCACCGGGCGGTCGTCCTCGTCGGTGAGCACCTCCAGCGGCAACCCGCGCGGATCGATCACCGGGTAGTGCTCGACCTGCCAGCCCTCCGACGACAGCCCCTGCCGGAAGTAGCCGGAGCGGTAGAGCAGACCGACCCCGATCAGGGGGACCCCCAGGTCGGAGGCCGACTTGAGGTGGTCGCCCGCGAGCACGCCGAGCCCACCCGAGTAGTTCGGCAGCGCCTCGGTGAGGCCGAACTCCATGGAGAAGTAGGCGATCGACGCGGGAAGTCCCGCGCCCTCGTCCTGACGCTGCTGGTACCAGCGAGGCACTGTGAGGTAGCGGCGAAGATCGTCGCCCACCGCGCGGGTGCGCGCCAAGAAGTCCTCGTCGGCCGCCAACTGCCGCAGCCGCTCAGCCGGGACCTCCGACAGCAGGCGCAGCGGATCGGCCCCCACCGCCGCCCACACCTGCGGGTCGACCGCTGAGAACAGGTCCTGCGTGGGCGGATGCCACGCCCAGCGAAGGTTCGTCGCCAACTTGCCCAGCGGGCTGAGCGGTTCGGGCAGATGGGCCCGGACGGTAAAGCGGTGGACGGCTCTCACGGGAGCGGACCATATCTCGCTCGACGCGCTCGTGTGCGATGTGCACCCGACGCCCGCACCAACCCCGAGGTGGGTGGGAAGCTGGGGCGCGTGCGTGCATTCGGACTTGTCGCGATGACCATCTGGCTGATCGTCAGCGCCTGCACGACGCCCGTCGAACCACCGCCGAATGTGTCGGAACCCACGGTCGATCCGGCGTTCGTGCACGGCACGGACCGCGGAGAGACAGACCGCTTGGCGGCCACCGTCGTGACCGACGTTCAGCGCTACTGGGCGCACGCCTACCCCGACACCTTCGGCTCACCCTGGAGGGACCTCGACGGAGGGTTCTTCTCGGTCGACACCGGCGGCACCGGCACCGCCCCGCCCTGCGCCTCCGAGCCGCGGGAGGTCGAGGGCAACGCGTACTACTGCCAATCCGTGGACGCCATCGCCTGGGACCGCGCCGCGCTGCTGCCGGTGCTGCGCGAGCACTACGGGGACACCGCGGTGGCGGTGGTGCTGGCCCACGAGATCGGGCACGCGGTGCAGCAGCGAGCCGGGCTCGCCGAGGGAGAACCGCTGCGGCTGGAATCGATGGCCGACTGCTACGCCGGATCCTTCCTGCGATGGGTCTCCGACGGTCGCGCCCCGCACCTGCGCACCGACCCGGGCCGGCTCGACGACGCCCTGCGCGCCATCACCGTCTTCCGCGATCCGATCGGCACCTCCGGCCACGGCACCGCCTTCGACCGGGTGACGGCCTTCCAGCACGGCTTCACCGGAGGCCCCCGCGGTTGCACCCAGGTGACCGAGAGCGACGTCGCCGAGCCGGTCGAGGACGACCCGAGCGCTCCCTTGGAATCGGTCCTGGACACGGCCCCGATCGCCGAGCACTTCGGGACCGCGGTCGCAGACCTGGGCGGGCGGTGGGTCCCTCCGGCGCGTGCCACCGGCTGCGCCGGTGCCGGCGGGCCGGTCGGTTTCTGCCCGTCACCCCCGACGGTCACCGCCGATCCGGCGGCGCTGCGCCGCACCCACGACGACATCGGTGACCAGGCGGTCACCACGCTGCTGGCCTCCCGCTACGCCCTGGCGGCCCTGACCGAACTCGGCCACCGAGCGAGCGGCGCCAACATCGTCTGCCTGACCGGCGCGTTCACCGCGGCGCAGCCGCGCCTGTCACCGGGCGACCTGGACGAGGCGGTGCAGGTCGTCCTCGAATCCGAGGCGGTGTCCCGCGGCGGCGACGGCCCACCGCTGAGCGGTTTCGATCGGATCGCGGCCTTCGACGACGGGGTCCGCTCCGGCTGGGGTGGGTGCGTGAAGTGAGCATGGGAACCTTCCTGTCACCCGCGAGCGGCCTCCGACCAGATCGGCCGTGACGAAGATCGGTCACCCGATAGGCTGCTGCGCGAAGACCGGGCCGCGCGACCGGCCCACGGCGAACGAGTTCGGTACCGGCAGCGAGATGGGGCGCGTGTAGTGGTGGCGACGGCAAACCGGCGGCGAGGACGGATCCTCGGCGCCGTGGTCTCGGTAATCGCCTGCGCGTCCCTGGTCAGCGGATGCGCACAGGTCATCAGCGGCGTTCCCACGACGTTGGGGGGCTATTCCACCACCAGCGTGGCGGGGCTTCCCGCCGCCGACGGCCCGAGCGGGCCGAAGGACGGCGCTCCGCAGGCTCCGCTTCCGGTTGAGGGCACCGACAACGGCGAGATGGACAAGCTCGCCCGCAACGCCGTCGCCGACGTCGACGCCTACTGGGCGGAAGCCTTCCCGCAGGCGTTCGACGGCAAGAAGTTCGAGCCCGTCAAGCGGCTGATCTCCTACGACTCGGGGGCTCCGGGCGGCCAGCTGTGCAAGCAGAACACGGCGGGCATGGTCAACGCCTTCTACTGCCCGTCCGAGGACCTCGTCGCCTGGGACCGCGGGACGCTGCTGCCGGAGCTCAACAACAGCTTCGGGCCGCTGGCGGTCGTGACCGTGCTGGCCCACGAGATGGGGCACGCCGTGCAGCACCGGGCGGGCACCGTCGCGCAGAACGATCCCGTGATCGTGCTCGAACAGCAGGCCGACTGCTTCACCGGCGCCTACTTCCGGCACGTCGCCGAGGGGTCTTCGCAGTACTTCCAGGTTTCCACGGGTTCGGGCCTCAACGAGGTCATGGGCGTGCTCAACTTCATCCGCGACTCCCCGGGAACCTCCGACTTCACCGGCAGCAACGCGCACGGCACGGCCTTCGACCGGGTCAGCGCCTTCCAGTTCGGCTTCAGCGACGGTCCCCAGCGCTGCGCGGAGATGACCAACGACGAGGTCAAGAAGCGCACGACGCTGTTCCAGAACTGGAAGCCCACCCAGCAGGAGACCGAGCTCCCCATCGACGACAAGAGCCTGAAGGCTGTGGAGGAGAGCCTGCACTCGGTGTTCCGGGACACCGGCGCCGAGCCGCCGAGGATCATCGCCGAGCCCAGGACCTGCTCCGGTCGGCAGCCGACCTCGCCCGCTTCGTTCTGCACCGAGACCAACACGATCTCGCTGAACGTTCCGGAGCTGCGCGAGATCGCCACACCGCCGAGCAAGGCGAGCCAATCCGCGGGCTACGGCGATTTCGCCGCCTACGCGCAGATCGCTTCCCGATACGCGCTGTCGGTGCAGAAGGCCGCGGGTTACTCCCTCGACGACGAGGCCGCTGGGCTGCGGACCGCGTGCATGGTCGGTGCGTGGAGCGGGCTGCTGGTGGAAGACCCGATCGGGCAGCGCAATCCCGTGGGCAAGCTGCGGATCGTGCCCGACGACATCGACGAGGGCGTGTCCGCGTTGCTCGGCGAGGAGAGCCTGATCGCGGCGAACGCCAACGGCGACCAGGTCCCGGTCGGTTTCGCCAGGGTGGAGGCGTTCCGCGTCGGCGTGCAAGAAGGTCTGGCGCCCTGCACCACCAAGTACGACAGCTGAGCCCTTCGCCTCAACCCCGCGGTGGGTCCGCACGTCCCCTGAAGCATGAGCGGACGACGGGTTCTGGACTTCAACGGTCTTCTCAACGCTCGTGATCTGGGAGGCCTGCCCGCCGAGGGCGGGCGGATCCGCTGGGGAGCGGTGGTGCGCGCCGAGCACCCCGCCGCGTTGACGGAAGCGGGCTGGGAAGATCTGTGGCAGCACGGCGTGCGCACGATCATCGACCTGACCGGCCTGGACGAGGACGAGACCGACCGCGCACCGCGCCCGGCCGGCCTGACCACCGTTCGGATCGCGCTGGACGACTCGTCCGACACCGAGTTCTGGGACCGGTGGGAAGGGGCCTTCTCGTGCACTCCCCTGTACTACGAGCCGTTCCTGGACCGGTACCCGCTACTCGTGGCTGAGGTCGTTGGAGCGGTGGTCCACGCCGAACTCGGTGGCGTGCTGGTGCACTGCGGCGGCGGCCGGGACCGCACCGGGCTGATCACCCTGGTCCTGCTGGCCTCTCTCGGGGTGAGCGCGCAGGACATCGCCGAGGACTACGCGATCAGCCACCAGCGCCGCGCGGAGCTGTGCGCGGCGGCCGGTCTGGGCGACGACACCCCGAAGATCCGGGAGTTCCTCGCCCGGCACGACGCCACCGAACGCGGGCTCCTCGACGAGGTCGTCAACGGCCGCGACTTCGCCGACTACCTGCGGACGTCAGGGCTCGGCGACGAAGGCCCGGCGACCCTGCGCGAGCGGCTCGTGACCCCTGCCTGACCGGTCGAGCCGGGCCCGGAGCGTGGAGCAGGGGAACCTTTCGCTCACGAAACACGGTCGCCCTCCCCACCGGTGGGCGGCGGAGAGGGCGATCGTGGTGGGAAAGATCAGAACAGCGCGCTGGCCAGGTTGCGGCGGGCCTTGGCGACCCGCTCGTCACCCTCGGGGAAGATCTCGAACATCTCGACCAGGTGCGTGCGAACCCGGTTGCGATCGTCGCCGGAAGTGCGCTTGACCGCCTGGATCAGGCGGGTGAAGCCTTCGTCGACCTTGCCGAACGCGACCTCCGCGTCAGCGGCCGCGATCTGGGCATCGAGGTCGTCCGGGGCGGCGTCGGCGCGCTCGATCGCCGACGGGTCAGCCTGCTCGGCGCGGGCCATGAAGCGCACCTGCATGAGGGCGGCCTTGGCCTGCTCGTTGTTCGGCTCGCTGTCGAGGATCTGCTGGTAGGCGGCCTCGGCGGCGGCGAAGTCGCCCTGCTCCAAGGCGTCCTCGGCGGCGGTGAACCGCGGGTCCTCGGGCTCCTCTTCGGGCTCGACCTCGGAAGCACCCTCCTCGGCCGCCCGGATTCCGGGCAGCTGGTCGCGCAGGGCGTTGAGCAGGGAGCTGATCCACTCCCGGAGCTGCGGCTCTGGCTGCGCACCGGCGAAGCCGTCGACCGGCTGCCCACCGGCCACCGCGATCACCATCGGCACCGACTGCACCTGGAACAGCTGCGCGATCCGCGGGTTCGCGTCGACGTCGATCTTCGCCAGCACCCAAGCGCCGTTGCCTTCGCGGGCGAGCTTCTCCAGCGCCGGGGAGAGCTGCTTGCACGGCTCGCACCAGGTGGCCCACAGATCGACGACGACCGGTACCTGCATGGACCGCTCGACGACCTCGGCCTGGAAATCGGCCTCGGTGACCTCGATGATCGCCGGGTGCGCTTGCCCGGCCGCACCGTCGCCGCCACCGCTGGGCGGCTGCGCTGCGGAATTGGCTGCGGCCTCGGCACGGCTCTTGAGTGCCGACAGGTCGACTGCGCCCGCCATCGCGGCGGACATCGCTGCTGCGTTCTGGCGTGGATCCGGCCTCGTCACAGTCCCATCCTGACACGGCCGACCAGCGGCGTGGCGCGTGGGCGGGCGATGAAGGGAACCTTCCTCGCACCACCCGCCCCAAGGTCACGTACAGGCGGCGAAGTGGTCACCGAATTCGCTCATCCCGACACGCCCAAGCTCCAGAGATCAATTCGAATCGGTGAACGAAGCCACTCGATCAGGTGGCGTAGGCGGTCAAACCCTCATGTCCTCCGGTGGTGATCGCCGAAGAGGACACAGAGCCTGCGAGGGACTGTGGTCATCTCGCGGGCTGCGGGGTCTCTCGTGGGGGACCTTCGGCCAGTAGTTCAACGAGAGGTTCGAAAAAGTGCGTATTGCAACCCGTGTTGCCGGTGCCGCCGGCGTCGCCGCCCTCAGCATCGTGACCCTGGGCAGCACCGCGTTCGCGGACACCGCCGACAACGACGGCGTCAACCTGCTGGACGACAACAACGTCAGCGCCGTGCCGGTGCAGGCCTGCGGCAACAACGTCGGTGCTGCCATCGGCGCGGCCGTCCCGATTCTGTCGCCGCAGACCGCCGAGTGCGTCAACGCCCCGGTCGTCGACCACCCGAAGGGCTGACGTCAGTCGAGCCTGACGTGATCAACGGGGATGGTGTCGATGAGGACACCATCCCCGTTTCGCGTTCACCTACTGTTCCCGAAGATGTTGCTCCACCCGCTCGACCTTGGACCGCAGCTGCCCGGAGTGCCCCGGACGGATGTCCGCCTTGAGCACCAGACTGGTCCGCGGCGAGTGCGCCGAAACCACCTCGGTGGCGCGCTTGACCACGTCCATGACCTCGTCCCACTCGCCCTCGATCGTGGTGAACATCGAGGTCGTCTCGTGCGGCAGACCGGATTCCCGGACCACCTTCACCGCAGCGGCCACCGCCTCGCTGACACTGTCGCTCTCACCAGCCCCGCTCGGGGCAACACTGAAGGCCACCAGCACGTCTGCTCCCATCGGTTCGTCCACGTCACATGAGTCCCGGAACCAGTAGTAGCAGCACAGCCCTCAGACGTGCTCGCTCTCGCTGCTAGCGTCGGACGCTATGAGCTCCCGTGGTCCACTGCCCTTCGACCCCATCGCGCGCGCGGCCGAGACCTGGGCAGAGCGGATCGGCCCGTCCACGACGATGGCCGCGGTGACAAGCGTGATGCGCGTGCAGCAGATCCTGCAGTCCGCCGTCGACAACGCCCTGCGCGCGCACAACCTGACCTTCGCCCGCTACGAAGCCCTCGTGCTGCTCACGTTCTCCAAGCGCGGCAGCCTGCCGATGCGCGTCATGGGCGACCGGCTTCAGCTGCACCCCACCAGCGTGACCAACATCGTCGACAGGCTCGAACAGGACGGCCTGGTCCGGCGCGTGCCGCACCCCACCGACCGGCGCACCACCCTGGTGGAGATCACCGAAGAGGGCCGGAACCTGATGCAGAAGGCGACCGATGCGGTCACCGAGATCGACTTCGGCCTGGGCGGCATCACCGAACGCCAGACCCAGCAGCTCACCGAACTGCTCGGCAAGGTCCGCCACGCGGCGGGCGACTTCTAGTTCAGCTCCTTGAGCACGTAGCGCACGCGACCCCAGAATGTCGGGGCGTCGGACTCGGGCACGGTGAGCATCCCGCGGCGGTTGGCCCAACGCTCGAACCACACCGTGGCCAGCGGCGGCACCGACGCCACCAACGCGAACGCCAACGGCCAGAAGCCCCAGCGCAGCGGGCTGAACACGAACAGGGTGGTCACCACGTAGGCGGTGAACATGGCCCCGTGGACCGAACCCATGATGGTCACGCCCAGCGGCATCCCGAGCCCGTACTTGAACGCCATCGCCACCAGCAGTCCCGCCCAGGAGAACGCTTCAGCGATCGCGACCAGCCGGAACCACCCGCCATAGCTACGCGGCACGTCGACCCCACTTCCGATTGCACGGCACCTCTAGCGAGTGTGCCCGGTGGCGCGCGTCACGAAGACGCCGGAGTCGTCTGCTCGTCGACCCAGGTCAGGTAGTCGGGGTTCCCGCTGACGATCGGCGTCACGATGATCTCCGGCACGTCGTAGCCGTGATGGGCCTTCAGATGCCCGATCAGGGCCTCCAGCCGGCCGCTGGAGGTCTTGATCTGCAGCTGCCACTCCGGATCGTCCTGCGCCGCGCCATCCCACACGTAGAAGCTGCGTATCGGCACGACCTGCACGCACGCCCCCAGCCGAGCTTCCACGACGCCCCTCGCGAGTTCTGCGGCGGACTCCTCGGAGTCGGTGGTGGTCACCACCTGCACATGATCAGCCATGGCCCCAGGGTATCGGTGTGGCGGAGCGAGGATGGGAACCTTTCTCGCACCACCGGCGGCAGGAAGGTTCCCATCCTCACCTCAGCGCCGCGCCCCGCGCAGCAGGTTCGCCTCGGTGCTCAAGTAGTTGTCCCGGTAGTCCAGGCGAGGGGTGTCGGAGAACAGCAGCCAGTAGTACTTCATCTGCTCCGACCACCAGTAGCCCGGGCAAGTGTCCTCTTGGGACGGTGGAGTGGCGGTGACGTCGGTCAGGGACGCGAAACCGAAGGTCGTCTTCGACGTGGCCACCATGTTCTCGAAGTGGGTGTGGGCGCGTTCGCGGAACACCTCGTCGCCGGTGGCCAGCCACAGCATCAGCGCGGAGTCGGCGAACTCCGGCCGCAAGGCGTTGTCGACGCGGGTGGCGGTCATCGTCGAGTAGTCCACGAAGGTCGGGATCACGCCGAACCGGTCCTGCACCGCGTTGAAAGCGTCGTGGTAGGCGCGTCCTTCAGCGACGTGGCCGGACTCGGCGAGCAGTCCGGCGTAGAAGCCGGCGAGGACGCTCTGCTCCCGGCTGAGAACCTCGCCGGTGAAGGCGTCCACCTGCGGGAACCACAGCAGCCCGTCATGCCGTTCAGCCTGCTTCGACAGGATCGCGTCGGTGAGCGTGTCGTACCACTGCTTGAGCTCGGGGTCGCCGAAGAGCCGGTACCCGTCCCAGAGGTACTCGTAGTAGGAGTCCCCGGGCGGCCCGACCGTCGCCTGGCGGTTCCGCCATCGACCGGTCTCGGCGTTGATGTCGTGCGGCAACAGGCCGAGTTCGGTGCGCTTGTCGTAGGCGACGCGCATCGCTCGTTTCGCCAGGTCGTAATAGCGGTTGTCACCGGTCCACTGCGAGAGCACGCCGAATTCGGCGATGTAGGTGCCGATCTCGACGATGTTGGTCTCGGGGTCGCTGACCTGCCCGGTCGCCAGGTTCACGTACCGGTAGGGCAGTCCGGTCGGGGATCGGGTGAAGGCCGGCAGCAGCCGGTCGGCGACGTCCTTGGCCCGTTCGAGCAGCCGCTGATCACCCGTGCAGTGGTAGGCGGCGGCGAGGCCTCCGACCATGCGGATGTTGGTCTCGAAGACCTGGAAGGGAGCGTCGATGTCGAAGTCCAGGTCGTCGACGATCCACTGCACGGCCTGGGCGACTTCGGCGTCCGCCTCCATCAGCCACAGCGTGTCCACCGCTTCGACGAGGCTCAGCCCGACCGAATGACCTTCGACGAAGAAATCTTCCCTGCCACCCGAGATGGGCTTGATGTGGTCGGCACCGAGGGCGCGTTCGACGTACTGGCGCCACGCCCACAGGTACTCCCCACGAACGGCGTCGGCGGCCGGTTTCCAATCCCGCCGCGCCGACCCCGGCACCGACGCGGTCGCGAACATCCCGCCTGCCGCGGCGACCACGCCCAACGCGCGCAACACGGACCTTCTGGACATGCCTGGAAGCATCGTCTTCTCCGCACCTGGACAACCTTGTCAAGCCACGCGAGCCCACGGTCGCGGCCCGCTGCGTTCGAGGTCAATGCGCGGCGCCGTTCCTGTCGGTTTTGGTCACCGGCGACCACCGATCAGCGCACCGGTTGCGACCGTCCGAATCCTTGACCCGCCCCTCGGCGAGGCCCTGAGCCGCGAGGAAGGGAACCTTTCTGTCACCACCCCGCGTCTGAAGGCCACAAATCCGCCCCCTTGCCGATGTTGGTCCGGGTGGTGCAAGGCGGGCGACCGAGCGCAGCAGAAGTGGAAGCACGGCATTGACAAAGCGCTCGAACGTGAGGTCCAATCCACTCCGCCATGACAACGTTGTCTGACTCGAGGAACGTCCGCCGCGCCACCATGACCGACGTCGCGCGGCTGGCCGACGTGAGCATCAAAACGGTCTCCCGCGTCGTCAACGCCGAGCCCGGCGTCCACCCGACAACCGCGCAACGGGTGCTCTCAGCGATCGACCAGCTCGGCTTCCGCCGCAACGTCAGCGCCCGGAACCTGCGCCGCGGCACCGGAACCGGCACCCTCGGGCTGGTCCTGGAAGACCTGGCCAACCCCTTCTACTCGGTGCTGACCCGAGCCGTGGAGGAAATCGCCCGTGTGCAGGGCAAGCAGGTGCTCACCGGGTCCTCCGACGAGGACCCGACGCGCGAGCGAGAGCTGGTGCTGGGGTTCTGCGCGCGCCGCGTCGACGGGCTGATCGTCGTTCCCGCAGGTCACCAGCACGGCTACATCGCGCACGAGATCAACGCGGGCACGCCGGTGGTCTTCGTCGACCGCCCGCCCGGCAACCTCGTCGCCGACTCGGTGCTCATCGACAACGCAGGGGGAACCGCCCAGGCCGCCCGGCACCTCGCCGAGCACGGCCACCGCCGCATCGGCTTCCTCGGTGACGCCCCCGAGATCCACACCGCCGCCGAACGACTGCGCGGGTTCCGCGAGGGATGCGCGCAAGCCGGAGTGCCGTTCCCATCCGACCTGGTCGTGATGGGCCCGCACACCGACGAGTCCGTCGCCGAGACCCTGTCGGGCCCGCTGCGCGAGGCCACCGCCCTGGTCACCGGCAACAACCGGATCACCATTCACGCGCTGCGCGCGCTCGCGGGGCGACCCGCTCGTCCAGCACTGGTCGGCTTCGACGACTTCGAACTCGCCGACCTGCTGGATCCACCGATCACCGTGGTCACCCACGACACATGGGCGTTGGGCAAATCCGCGGCCGAGTTGCTGTTCGCGCGGCTGGACGGCGACACGTCGCCGCCCGGCCGCGTCGTCGTCCCGACCAGGCTGCTGGTCCGAGGATCTGGAGAGGTAGTTCGTTGAGTTCCGTCCACAGTTCTTCATCCGCGCGAGCAACGGTGCTGCCGGCGAACCAACCCCGGCAGTTCTACCGAGGTGGAGCGTCGATCGCCGCGCTGCGCGGCGGCGGAGATGACCGCGAGTTCGGCCCCGAAGACTGGGTCGCCTCCACCACCACCCGGTTCGGGCAGGACGAGTCCGGGCTGTCCCGGCTGCCCGACGGCCGGCTGCTGCGCGACGTGGCCAGCGCCGACCCCCAGTCCTGGCTGGGCGCCGATCACGTGTCGGCGTACGGCGAGAGCACCGCACTGCTGGTGAAGCTGCTCGACGCCGGGCAGCGCCTGCCGGTGCACTGCCACCCCGACGACGTGTTCGCCAAGCAGCACCTGGGTTCTCGGTTCGGCAAGACCGAGGCGTGGATCGTGGTGGGCACCAATGGCGCGAATCCCGTCGTGTACCTGGGTTTCCGGGATGACGTGACGCCGGAGACGGTGGCCGAGTGGGTGCGCACCCAGGACTCCTCGGCGATGCTGGGCTCGCTCAACGAGATCCCGGTCAAGCCCGGCGACACCGTGCACGTGCCCGCCGGAACTCCGCACGCCATCGGCGCCGGGGTGTTCATCGTCGAACTGCAGCAGCCCACCGACTTCTCGATCACCTTGGAGTGGCAGGGGTTCCTGACCGACGCCGAAGGCGCGTTCCTCGGCCTGGAGACCGCCACCGCCCTGGAGACGGTCAACCACTCCGGTTTCGACGACGCCCTCCTCGCGTCGCTGATCAAGCGCACCGGCGAACTGGGTGAAGGACGCGTTCCTCTCCTCGCCGAGGACGCGGCACCTTTCTTCCGCGCCGACCGCCTGCACGGCTCGGCGGAACTCGACCCGTCCTTCGGAGTGCTGATCGTTCTCGACGGCAGCGGAGAACTGCACTGCGCGAACGGTTCCCCCCTACCGCTGCGGCGCGGAGCCACCGCCGTCGTGCCGCACGCCGCCGGGCAGACCCGCTTGGAAGGCGACCTCACCACCGTGCTGTGCAGACCACCATCAGCTGGGAGCCGCGCATGACCGAACCACTTCTCGAAGCACGTGATCTCGTCAAGCGCTATGGCAGCGTCGAAGCGCTGCGAGGCGCCTACTTCACCGTGCATCCGGGCGAGGTGGTCGCGCTCATCGGCGACAACGGTGCGGGCAAGTCGACCCTGGTGAAGTGCCTCTCCGGGGTGGAGCAGCCGGATTCCGGCCAGATCCTGGTCGACGGCAAGACCGCGTCGCTGGACTCGCCGACCGCCGCGCGCGGTCACGGCATCGAAACCGCCTACCAAGACCTCGCCGTGGCCCCCGATCTGGACCCGGCCGCGAACCTGTTCCTGGGGCGCGAGATCCGGCGGCCGGGCCTGCTCGGGAAGCTCGGAATGCTGGACAAGGCCAAGATGCGCGCCGAAGCCACCGAGCAGTTCGCCAAGTTCGGCGTTTCGCTTCCCGACCTGTCCGTGCCGATCGGGGCGCTCTCGGGCGGACAGCGCCAGAGCGTCGCGGTGGCTCGGTCGGTGGCGTGGGCGAGCCGGCTGGTGTTCCTCGACGAGCCGACCGCCGCGCTGGGCGTGGTGCAGCGCGAACGCGTCCTCGACGTCGTCCGCCGGGTTCGCGACACCGGCATGGCGGTCGTTCTGATCAGCCACAACATGCCCGAGGTTCTCTCGGTCGCCGACCGCGTCGAAGTGCTGCGCTTAGGCAGCCGGGTCGCCCGGTTCAACGCCGCCGAAGCCAAGCTGGAAGACCTGGTCGGTGCGATGACCGGGGCGCTGTCTCAGGAGGACGCGAGCTGATGTCCACTTCGCAGGAGACCTCCGCCGAGAAGTTGGTGCAGCAAACCCCCGACGAGCCCGCCGTGAGCCTGCGTTCCCGGTTGGCCGGTTCCAACACGGTGTGGACCGGTCTGGTGCTGGTGGTGCTTTGCGCCCTGTTCAGCGCACTGCGCCCGGACGCGTTCCTGACCCTGTTCAACGTGCAGAACCTGCTGGTGCAGGCCGCGCCCCTGTTGATGCTCGCGGTGGGCATGACCTTCGTGATCATCACCTCGGGCATCGACCTGTCGGTCGGTTCGGTGCTGGTGTTCGCCGGGGTCGTCTCGGCCATGACCATGGAGGCGCTCAGCGGCGGCGACGCCACCGGCGCGGGCTGGGGCGTCATCGCGATCGGCCTGGTGGCGGCGCTGATCGGCGGCGCGGCGTGGGGTCTGCTCAACGGGCTGCTGGTCGCGGTGGCGCGAGTGCCCGCGCTGATCGTCACGCTCGGCTCGTTCGGTGCGGCGCTGGGTGCTGCGCAGCTGCTGACCAACGGCATCGACGTGCGCACGGTTCCCTCCACCCTGCGCACCACGATGGGCACGGGAACGTCCTTCGGCGTGGTGCCGAACCTGGTGATCCTGGCCGCGATCATCACGCTGTTGGCGATGTGGCTGCTGCACACCACCGCTTTCGGCCGCTACACCTACGCGATCGGCTCGAACGCGGAAGCCGCGCGACGCAGTGGCATCAAGGTCACCCGCCACCTCATCGCCGTCTACACGCTCACCGGCGTGCTGGCCGGGCTGGCCGGTTTCATGTCGCTGGCCTACTTCGGCACGACCACGATCAGCGGTCACAGCAACGACAACCTCAACTCGATCGCCGCCGTGGTGCTGGGTGGCACCAGCCTGTTCGGCGGTATCGGGACGATTCTGGGCAGTGTCATCGGCGTTTTCATCCCGGCGGTGCTCGACGCCGGGTTCGTGATGGCCGGTGTTCGCCCGTTCTGGCAGCCGATCGCCGTCGGGGCGGTCCTGGTCGTCGCGGTCTACCTGGACCAGCGCCGGCGTCGAGCCCGCAACAACCGTTGAACCGAACCCTTTGAAACCCAAGCCTTTTTCAACACAGAGTCGTGTGGAGGTTGTTTCGATGAGAACGCACAAGGGTCTGTTGGCGTTAGGCGCCGCGGCGCTGCTGCTGGCCGGCTGCGGTTCCGGGCAGATCGGGGGCACTGGCGGGCAGACCGACCCGAACAACAAGAACCTTGCGCTGATCACCGGTCAGCGCGGTGAGCCGTTCTACGTCTCCATCGAATGCGCGGCGCAGCAGGAAGCCGCCGCGCAGGGTTATCAGCTCAACGTGCAGGCTCCGGAGAAGTTCGAGCAAGCGGAGCAGTCGCAGATCCTCGGCGGCATCGTCGCCGGCAAGCCGGGTTCGGTGATCATCGCGCCGACCGACGACAAGGCCCTGGCCGCGCCGCTGCAGCAGGCGAAGGGCAACGGCATCCAAGTCGTGGAGGTCGACACCGCGCTGGAGGACCGCTCCATCGCGGTCACGTCGCTGTCGTCGGACAACTACGCCGGTGGGCAGCTGGCGGCGCAGACCCTGGCGCAACTGCTGGGCGGCAAGCCGGGCTCGGTGCTGGCGCTCAACACCAAGGCGGGCACCTCGACGACGGACGAGCGCGCCAAGGGCTTCGAGGAGGAGATCGCCAAGCACCCGAACCTGAAGCTGCTGCCCACCCAGTACACCGAGAACGAGCCGGCCACGGCCGCGCAGATCGTGTCCTCGACGCTGGCGGCCAACCCCGACCTGGTGGGCGTGTTCGGCACGAACCTCAACACCGGTGAGGGGGCGGGCACGGCGCTGTCCAACGCGGGCAAGTCCGGTCAGGTGCAGCTGGTGGGCTTCGACGCGAGCCCGAAGCAGGTCGACGACCTGCGCAACGGTCGGGTGCAGGCCCTCATCGCCCAGAACCCGGGCAAGATCGGCCAGGAGGGCGTCAAGCGCGCCATCGCGGCGACCAAGGGCCAGCCCGTGGAGCGGGAGACGAAGACCGAGATGATCTCCATCACGCGCGACAACCTGGACCAGCAGGCCCAGTACTTCTACAAGTCGCAGTGCTGAACCGGTGACCGATCGGTGCCTGTCTCGTCCCACACGAGGCGGGCACCGACGTTTCGGCGCCGTCCGCGCGGCCGCGAGCATGGGAACCTTTCGCTCAACGCTGTGCATCACCGCAGGTCGCGGTTACGGTGGGGTCATGGCCGCAATCGGTGAGATGTTCCCCGGTCGCAAGCTCAAGCACGAGGGCGACCAGGACGGCGTGTCCCGTGACCACGACCCGGGTGGTCCATTGGATCTGGACCGGGGCGTGGTGTTCCTCGCACCGCGCGAAACCGCCCCGAAGGAAGAACCGGACGAAGATCGGCCGGAGTGAAGTCCCCTCCCCCGGAAGATTCCGCAGCGCAATCACAGAGTGGTCGCGGATCCGGTAGATCACGCACCGCAGCCATTCGTCTCCGCTACTGTGCCACGGGCAGTTGACGCATTTCGCTCGAAAGAGTCTTGATGCATCACTGCCCGTTGGTCGTGGCAGAAGGCGCTGTGCGCGCGTGATCGAAACAAGGGGGATGCCGTGCAGCCGAACAACCTGTCCGGGAGCGCAGCTCTCGAACAGACCGAGGCCGTCGAGGACGGCACCGCGCTGATCGGAAACCTCACCCCCGCAGGCGCCGGGAACCTCAGCCCGGCGCAGAAGCAAGCCGTGGCCCGCAAGATCGGCGAGGACTGGCAGCGCATCAGCTCCGCCGTCGCCGAGCTGTTCGCCACCGGCGTGCCCAGCAACGATCCCCGAACCCAGCAGATCGTTCACGAGCACTACCAGTGGCTCGGCCACTTCTGGACGCCCGACCGCGCCTCCTACCTGCGGCTGGCCGAGATGTACGTCAACCAGCCGAAGTTCCGGCACCGCATCGAACGGCGCAAGCCCAAGGGCATGGCCTCCTACCTCCGCGACGCCATGACCACCTACGCCTGGTCCCGCCTGCGCTGAACTCGGCCCGGGAGTGACAGGAAGGTTCCCCTGCACCGGCCAGCGCCGGACGAGGTGACCGCAGGACGACCTTCACCCCACCCACCGGACGAACCACAACGGAGACGGCGCTCACAACCGTGCCTTGCGGGCCGTTGTCGGCCAGTTCGAGTTCAATGAGTCCCATGAGGTGGGTGCTGCACATGGACATGGACGCGTTCTTCGCGTCCGTGGAGCAGCTCACCCGCCCCACCGTGCGGGGTCGCCCGGTGCTGGTCGGCGGGCTCGGGCCGCGGGGCACCGTCGCCGGAGCCAGCTACGAGGCCCGCGAGTACGGGGCGAAGTCGGCGATGCCGACGGCCGAGGCCCGCCGCCGCTGCCCGGTGGCCGTGGTCCTGCCGCCGCGCTTCCGCGTCTACCAGGCGGTGAGCCGGCACGTGCTGGGCATCGTGCGCGAGGTCTCCGACGTCGTGCAGCAGGTGTCGGTCGACGAGGCGTTCATGGAACCCTCCGAACTCGCCGGTGCTTCCGTGCACCGCGTCGAGGAGTTCGCCGGTGCGCTGCGAGCCCGGGTGCTGGGGGAAGTCGGGGTGGTGGCCTCCATCGGCGCAGGACCGGGCAAGCAGCTCGCGAAGATCGCGTCGGGATTGGCGAAACCGGACGGGATGCTGGTCGTGCCGCCCGATGAGCAGCTGGAACTGCTGTGGGCGCTTCCGGTGCGCAAGATGTGGGGGATCGGACCGGTCACCGAATCCAAGCTGCACCGCATCGGGGTCAACACGATCGGTGAGCTCGCCGCCCTGCACCCGCAGGACGTGACGTCCTTGCTCGGCCAGGCGATCGGCGCCGAGCTGCACCGGCTCGCGCAGGGCATCGACGACCACCCCGTCGCCGAGCGCGCCGAAGCCAAGCAGGTCAGCGCCGAGACGACCTTCGACCACGACATCAACGACCGCGGGACGCTGCTGGGCGAGGTGATGGGCCAGGCCGAGAACGCGCACCGGCGGCTGGTGTCCTCGGGCCGTGCCGCGCGGACCGTGACGCTCAAGGTCCGCGACTCGGACTTCACCACGATCAGCCGGGCCGAGACGTTCTCCTCGGCCACCAGCGAACTGCACACCCTGGCGGCCGCGGCCCGCCGCCTCCTGCCGATCGCCGTGCCGCCGGGAACACCCGTGCGCCTGGTCGGCGTCTCCTACTCGGGACTGGCCAACTCCGAGCAGGAGTCGCTGTTCGACCACCCCGCCGATCCGGAGGAGAACCCGGAACCCGAGCCGGAGACGCCCGAATCGACGGAAGCCGCGCAGCCGTCGTCACGGCAGTGGCGGGCGGGCGACGACGTCCTGCACAGCGAGCACGGGCACGGCTGGGTGCAGGGCGCCGGGCACGGCCGGGTCACCGTCCGCTTCGAAACCGCCGCGACGGGCCGGGGCGTGGCGCGGACCTTCGCAGTCGACGATCCGCAGCTCAGCGCCGGTGACCCGCTCGACAGCCTGGGGCTCGAAGCCGATCAGCCCTGCGGCGGTCGCGGTAGGTGACGCCGGTACTGGCCCACCCACTTCTGCGGCGCGATGTCCTTGACCGCGGCCTCCAGGTCCTTCGGCAGGCGGCTGAACGGCGGCAGGTGGAACCGGTAGCGGTCCGGCGGCAGGCCCTGGACGGTCGGCGGTTCTTCCACCAGCCAGCGGTCCAGCTCGGGATGCCGGTCCATGAAGCCAGCGTCGGCCGGGTAGATCTCCAGCGCGCGGCGGCGCTCCGGGTTCACCGGCCGCTTGTTCTCGATCCACGGCAGGGCGCCGATGCCGACCGCCTTGATCTCACGCCAGTCGACGCCGACGACCTCACCCATGGTGCGCGCGTAGAAGCCGCTGCGGTCGATCAGGAACCCTCGGCCGCGCAGCATCCCGCGCGAACCCATCACGAACCACAGGAACGCCACGCCGAAGACCAGCTGCCAGAACCACATGCCCGCGGTGCTGCCGTTGTTGACCAGCGCCGCCGCGATCAGCACGGTGCCCAGGCCGCTGATGCCGCCACCGATCAGCAGCGAGCGGAAGCTCGCGGAGCTGACGTCGATGTCGTGGGCGTCAGCACCCAGCATCGTGGGCGCGGGTGCCCCGGCCGGCGGCGGATGAGGTTCCGCCGCCTGGCGCCCCGAGGTGTATCGAGCGGTGCCGCGCGGGATCGTGCGCGTCGGCTCGCTCCAGTCAGCTCGTTGCCATCCCCCTGGAAGCCACTTCATGCGGTCCAGGGTAGTCACGAACCAGACAGTTGATCATGTAGGTGGGCAAATCCCCGGGTACCTATCGGGGATTGTTCGGGGATGCCCTGATCAGGCCGAGGGGACCGTGAGCAGCAGGGCGTCTCCCTGCCCGCCACCGCCGCACAGCGCTGCGGCACCCGTGCCGCCACCGCGGCGCTTGAGTTCGAGGGCGAGGTGCAGCGCGAGACGGGCACCGGACATGCCGATCGGGTGGCCGAGAGCGATGGCGCCGCCGTTGACGTTGACCTTGTCCTCGTCGATGCCGAGCTGGCGGGTCGAGACGATGCCGACCGCCGCGAAGGCCTCGTTGATCTCCACCAGGTCCAGTCCGGTGGCGTCGAGGCCGGCCTTCTGGCAGGCCTTGGTGATCGCGTTCGAGGGCTGCTCGTGCAGGCTGGCGTCGGGGCCGGCGACCACGCCGTGGGCGCCGATCTCGGCCAGGTAGTCCAGGCCCAGCTCGTCGGCCTTGGCCTTGCTCATCACCACGACCGCGGCGGCGCCGTCGGAGATCTGCGAGGCCGTGCCCGCGGTGATCGTGCCGTCGGCGGAGAAGGCCGGGCGCAGCTTGCCCAGGGTCTCGGTGGTGGTGTTGCCACGCACGCCCTCGTCGGTGCCGACCACCACCGGGTCGCCCTTGCGCTGCGGGACCTCCACCGGCGCGATCTCCTCGGCGAACACACCGGACTCGATCGCCGCGGCGGCGCGCTGGTGGGAACGAGCGGCGAACGCGTCCTGCTCCTCGCGGGTGATGCCGTAGCGGGAGTTGTACTTCTCCGTCGAGACACCCATCGCGACCTGGTCGAACGCGCAGAACAGCCCGTCGTGGGCCATGTGGTCGAGCATGTTGACGTCGCCGTACTTGAAGCCCTCGCGCGATCCCGTGAGCAGGTGCGGCGCCTGGGTCATCGACTCCTGGCCACCGGCCACGACGATGTCGAACTCACCTGCTCGGACGAGCTGATCGGCCAGCGCGATCGCGTCGAGCCCGGACAGGCAGACCTTGTTGATGGTCAGCGCGGGCACGTCCATCGGAATACCGGCGGCCACGGCGGCCTGACGGGCCGGGATCTGCCCGGCCCCGGCGGTCAGCACCTGACCCATGATCGTGTACTGCACCTGATCGGGCGCGACACCCGCGCGCTCCAGCGCGGCCTTGATGGCGACCCCACCCAGCTGCGCACCGGAGAAGTCCTTGAGCGAACCGAGCAACCGCCCCATCGGGGTTCGCGCGCCCGCAACGATCACAGAACTACCCACGACTGCCTCCCGGTCATCGTCGACACACCAAGTCATCGGCGTCGCAACCCATCATCACCCGCGAACGCCATCGGGACCATACCCGCGAAGGTCGCGAGCACCGGCTGTGACGACCGCCATAAGCAGCGCGGGCCGGTGAGCGGAAGGTTCCCGTCCTGCGGTTTTCGACCGGGCCGGGGTGACAGGGAGGTTCCCTTGCTCACACCGGCCCAACTCCGGGCGGCGTCAGCAGTTGCCGGTGCCGGTCGTGGTGTCGCACAGGGTCGATTCCTCGGCCCACGACAGCTTGCTGCGCGCGTCCACGCCCAGTTCCCGGGACGCGGACACGTCGGTGGAGGCACCGGAGTCGCCCTTCATCCAGTACCTGACCTCGTAGTCGACGCCGCCTTCTTCGTAGGTGAAGGCGTAGAAGGGCGCGGGGAGCGGCGCGGGGCCGTAGTCGGGGGCGGTCCAGGCGTCTTCGCCCTGCGCCGCGCTCGGGTCGACGTACAGGCAGTCGTACTCGGCTCCTTCGAAGGTGCACGTGCGCTTCTCGGCGCCGCCGTAGCGGTCGACGTCGGCGTCCTTGGTGACTCCGTCGGCCTCGAGCCGCTGGTAGACGTCCTCGCAGGCACCCGAGCCACACGCGTTCCAAGGGCCCCACGCAGCTGCGCGGGCCTGGGCTTCGCTGGAACCGCTGTTGATGGCCGAGCAGTACTCGTCGACCATGTGGGGAGCCATCGTCGCGGCGGCGGTGGAGCTGTCGATGGCGGTGGCGGCCGTCTCCTTCGCACCGAGGCCCGCCGAGTCGAGCTGCCAGATGCCGACGCCGGGGTTGAAGAACAGACCTTCGGCGCGCTGCTCGGGGTCGGCGAGCGAGGTCTGGTCGTCGTAGCGGGACAACGTCATCGGCGATGGCGAAGCGCCGGACGGGGACACTTCGGGCCAGGTCGGGGACAACGTCAGGTAGGTGGCCGCGGTAGCGCTGATGCCGCAGTCGGCTTTCCCGGCCGCGGTGCTGGCCGCGGTCTTCACCGCCTCGTAGGCTGCGGCACCGAAGTGCAGCGGCGCGAAGGGAACCACCCAGCCGCGATCCCTGCTCATCCGCTCGGCGTTGGGGTTGGGACCGCCACCTCCGCTGATGGTTCCGTCGCCGCCTGCGGCGAGCGCGACCGGCGTGGCCGTACCAGCGGCGATCCCGAATGCGACCAGGACGACGGCGAGTCTGCGATTTCGTTGCGCCTTGACCATGTCTGCCCCTTCCATGTGAATTCGCCACATGCTCGCCTCTGGTACAGATCACTCGACTCCGCCTGTTGGGGCAATTCGGGCCGCCGATTTCGCCGCTTTTCCCAACGTTTCCGCTACGACTACGCTGCGGCCATGCGAGCGGAACTGAACGACCTGGTCACGGCAATCGATCACGTGGGCATCGCGGTCCCCGACCTCGACGAGGCCATCGCCTTCCAGCGGGACACCTTCGGCCTGGAAGTCGCCCACTCCGAGGAGAACGCGGAGCAGGGCGTCCGCGAGGCGATGCTGCGCGCACCCGGAGACACCACCGGGGCCACCCAGATCCAGCTGCTCGCACCGCTGCGCGAGGACTCCACCATCGCCAAGTTCCTCGACAAGAACGGCCCGGGCCTGCAGCAACTCGCGTACCGGGTCACCGATGTCGAGGCCGCGATGGAAGCGCTGCGCGCCAAGGGACTGCGCCTGCTCTACGACCAGCCCCGCCGCGGCACCGCGGACAGCCGCATCAACTTCGTGCACCCCAAGGACGCCGGTGGCGTCCTCGTCGAACTGGTCGAGCCGGCACCTCACGGCCACTGACGAAACGAGCGACGGGTCCGATGTGGACCCGTCGCTCGTCACCTCGGTTGGGCGCATGGGAACCTTTCTCCCACTCCCGGCCCGGCCGTCGCGGGAAGATTCAGGCCGGGACCAGGAGGATTCGGCGTTCGGCGATCTCCTCGACGGCTTCGCGGCTGTAGGCCAAGGGGAAGTAGGTTCCGTCCCGCCAGCTCTCGGCGAGGTCCCGGTAGTGCGGATCCGACGGGTTGCCGGACTGACCCGGTGTGTTCACCGCGACCGAGTAGTCCCAGTTGCCGACGTCGAGCACCATCCGGAACGACGGACCGTTGGTCTGGCGGAAGTCGCTGACGCGGTAGGACGACTGGTTCACCGTCGCCGACGAACCACCGCGCGGTAGCGGACCGACGTCGAAACGCTCGCGCTGGACCGGGTCGAGCGCGTCGGAGGCCGGGTGCTCGAAGAGGCTGTGGTGCAGCCGGCCCCACCGCCAACTCGATTCCCCTCGGCCGAGCAGCTCCTGCACCTGGGCGTAGGCCGTGCGCAGGGTGTCCAGCAGCAGCCGATCGCGGGCCGCTGCGTCCGGCAGCCAGCGACCGGGGTTCTCCAGCTCGGTGAGCATGACCAGGTTGTCGACGGTGTCGATGTGCTCGGCTGCCTTCGGCACCGCTGCACGCGCGAATCCGGGTCCGAGGTGCTTGGACAACCACACCTCGAACAGCGCGGCGGCGTTGGAATCCGCTCCCAGCACGGCGTCCCAGTCGCGCAACATCCGCAACGCGCGCCGCAGGTCGGCGTCGCCGCTGTCCAACCGCGACAGCAGGTGTTGGAGTCGCCGAGCGGGGATGGACAGCTGGTCGGTCTGCAGCAGCTCCGAGTCCCGGATGGTGTGCTTGCGCTGCCGGGAGAGGACTTCCACGATCCGCTGGTACCGGAACGGGTTGGTCCACTCGTACCCGAGCCCCATCTGCTCGTGCTCGGGCGGGAGGTTGAACTGGTTCGCCGTGGCGATGAAGCCCTCGTCCGGGTTGAACACCTTCGGCAGATCGTCCCCTGAGTGGAAACCGTCCCACTCGTACCGGCCGTCACCGGGGACGGGGAGCAACCCGTCGTAGCCGACCCGCTTGGGCGCCAGGCCACCGGGAACCCATCCGATGTTGCCCTCCACATCGGCGTAGACCTGGTTCTCGGTCGGGGCACCCCAGTTCCGCATGGCCCTGGTGAACTCGGTGAAGTTCTCGGCCCGCATGTAGGCGATGCTGCCGAAGTAGGGCGACATCCCGGGTTCCAGCCAGGCGGTGCGCACCGCGTAGGCGAGGTTGCGCGTCCGGTCGACGTGGATGACCGGCCCGTGCCGGGTGAAGGTCAGCTCCACCTCGCGTCCGGCCGCACCGCGCACCGGAACCTCTTCGCGCAGCACCGTCATCTCCTCCCAGCCGCTGCCGTAGCGGTATCGGCTGGGGTCGGCCGGGTCGAGTTGGTAGACGTAGAGATCTTCCTGATCGATCGGGAAGATCGTCAGTCCGAACGCGACCGTTCCGTTGTGCCCGATGGAAATTCCCGGCAGGGCGGGTTCACCGGCTCCGATCACGTCCAGGCCGGGCGCGGACAGGTGCGCGATGTAGCGAAGCGAGGGAGCCGAATAGGCGCGGTGCGGATCGTTGGCCAGCAGCGGACGCCCGGTCGCGGTGCGTGTCCCGCTCACCACCCAGTTGTTGCTGCCCTCGGTGGTCGCGTCGCGCGGCACGCGCCGGATGGAGTTCTCCTTGAACTCGACGTCCTGAGTGGCCAGGTCGAAGACCTTGAGCACCTTGGCGGGAAGCGCGCACGGGTCGAATCCGTCCGGGACGACGGTGCGGTGATCGGGTTCCAGCCCTTGGCGGATCAGGTCGGCTTCCACGCCCGCGGCGCACACCACCCGCGTTCGCTCGACCTCGCTCTCCAGGTTGCGGGTCAGGCCGTGGCTGCGGATGCGCACCACGTCGGCCGGATCCCAGCGGGCCGGCCGGTAGCCGAGGATGCCGAACTCCTCGGGCATGCGCTCGGGGTGTGCGTCGAGCCAGTCGAGGTAGGCGTTGATGCCGTGGGCGAACTGGGTGGCGATGTGCTGCGCGTCGTCGGCGTAGCGCGTCCACTCGGCATCCATGTCACCTCGGTAGAGGAACAGCCGGGTGGCGCGATCCTGCTCGACGTAGTCGGGGCCGAGGACCTCGGAGAGCAGGCCGAGCCCGCGTCGCCGCCACAGGTCGATCTGGAAGAGACGTTCCCTCGCCGCGTTGAAGCCCTGCGCGAGGAACACGTCGTCCTCGCTGTCGGCGTAGAGGTGCGGGATCCCGTAGCGGTCCTCGATCAGCTCGACCTCGTCGTTGAGCCCGGTGACCGGATAGGTCGCCGGGTCCGGTGAGGCGTCGACGACCGAGGTCATCGCACCCGCTCCCGCGATGCCGAAGCCGGTGGCCAGCAGCCCTTGCCGACGGGATAACCGAACGCGCCCAATGCCCACCCCAACCTCCGCGGTGATCGCCTGCGGGAGTTTCTAGCGCGGCGAACACGGCAGTCACAAGGCCGGGGTCCGTTCAGGCGGGTTTCACGGCGCGCGAGCCCGCGCCCAGTTCGAGCGCTCTGGCGATGAAACCGATCTCGCGGTCGAGCTCGTCGTCCTCGGTGCGGTGGCGGGCGACGGAGTGGCGGTGGTTGATCACGCGGGCGAGCAGCACGGCGGCCGCTTCGATGTCACAGCCGGCCAGGCCGGGCGGCAGGGCCAGTTCGATGACCCGCCGGATCTGCTCGACGACCACCCCGAACCGCTGCTGCATGGCCTGCCGGACCGCGTCGTGAGTGTCGGCCTCCCGCCACAGCAGGTGGCTGAGCAGCATCGACGATTCGAGCCGGGCGTCGAGTTCGCCGACGAGGCGTCGCAGACTGCCCGCGACGTCGCCGCGCACGACGAGGCCTTCGGATTCCACTTCCTCTTCGGGAAGCCGCTCCACGAGCGCGGACAGCAGGTCCTGCTTGCGACGGAAGTAGTAGTGGATGAGCCCTTTGGGCACCTCGGCGCGTTCGGCGATGCGGGACGTCGGGGTGGCGTTGAAACCGTGCTCGGCGAACAGCTCGCCGGCAGCGGTCAGGATGCGTTCCCTGGCACTGGTGCCGGCGCTGCGATCGTCATCCGGATCCGAAGTGGTCGGGCGTCGGCGGGCCTTCTCGCCCAGCTCGTTCGACATCTGCCCGGCCTCCTCATGGCGGGATCAACACTAAGAGCGCGGCCCGGACGTTACCGCCGGACCGCGCGATTGTCGCAACCGAGCACTGCCTGGTCATCACCGCTGTCGAGCCCGCGCAAATCGGACACATCGCGGGAGGAGTGCGACCTCCTCATCCCACCCGGGAGGCTCGCGGCGCGCGGGCTCTCGAGCGGCTCGACCGGTTCAGTGCTGCCCCGCAACACCCCCGCGGTGCGCCGCGTTGGCTTCGGGCAAGGCCGCCGCACCGACGACCACCGCCAGCACGCCGGCGATCCACGAGGTCCACGATGCGCCCATCAACTCGGCGTAGCCGAGGACCCACGGGGAGATGAAGAGCAGAACACCCAGCAGCATGTGGCTGTACTCACTGGTCATCGATCCCGGCATCGCCAGCGACCACACGCTCGCGATCAGCAGTAGCGCACCCAGCACGATCATCGCCGACATCGCGCCGCCGTTCGTCGGCGTCCACATCGTGCCAAGGATGAGGTAGGCGCCCAAAACCACGCCCGCCCAGTCCTGCCAGCGAATCCACGGCTTCGAAGCCGAAGCGCTCGACCGTCCGGCCACGTCGATCACCTCCGTTATGTCCGACTTGACCACTTCATCATCGTCCTTGGTTGGCCAGCCGGTCAATACCTGCCTTCGCGGTGCCGCGAGATGGGCTTCACCGAGGTGAGCAAAAACCTCCCCAGACCCAGGCGCACCTCCCACAACAACGTCCGCTTCCAGGTAGCTTGGTTTCCATGGGCCTTGCCGACGACCGCGATTTGCTGCCACTGGGATCGGGATTCGATCTTGCTCGTAAGAACGGCTACGACCGCGCCCAGGTCGACGAGCACCTAGAGCGCCTCGACGCCGACATCCGCATCCTGACCTCGGATCGGGATGCCGCGGTGTCGCAGGCCGCCGATCTGTCCAAGCAGCTCGAGTCGGCCCGCTCTGAGATCGAGAGCCTGCGCGGCCAGGTCGACCGGCTGGCCAAGCCGCCGACAACACTCGAAGGTCTCAGCGAGCGCCTGCAGCGCATGCTCCGCCTGGCCCAGGACGAGGCCTCCGACATCCGCTCCCGCGCGGAGGCCGACGCCGCGCAGATCCGCTCCCGCTCCGAAGCCGAGGCCGTCAACCTGCGCACCCGCTACGAGCGGCTGATCAGCGAGGTCGACCACCGGCGCAGCGAGATGGAAACCGAGCACCGCTCGCTGATGGACAGCGCCAAGACCGAGGCCGAGCGCATCACCCGCGAAGCCGAGGAGAACCGCAAGCGCGCCGACGAGGAGTCCGAAGCCCACCGCACCCAGGTGGAAGAGGACTTCGAGATCGCGATGTCGGCCCGCCGCACCGAGGCCATGCGGACCCTCGCCGAGCAGGAGGCCACCAGCAAGTCCGAGGCCGAACGCCGCGTTCGGGAAGCCACCGAAGAGGCCAACCGCAGGCTGCGCGAGGGCACCAACGAAGCCCACCGCCGCGTCCAGGAAGCCACCGACCAGGCGAACACCCTGGTCAGCGACGCCACGGCCAAGGCCGAGAAGCTCGAGCGCGAGTCCACCGCGGCCGCCGAGAAGCTCGAACGCGAATCCACCGAGACCGCCAACGCCCGCGAGGCCTCCAGCAAGGAAGCCGCGCAGCGGCGACTGCAGGAGGCCAAGCAGGAATCGGAACGGCTCGTCCAAGAGGCCACCGAGAAGTCCGAGCGGATGATCCGCGAGTGCACCGAAGAGGCCACCAGGCGCATCGACGTCGCGACCCGCGAGGCCAAGCGCCTGGTCACCGCCACCCGCGCGGACGCGCAGCGCAGGCTCGGGGCGACCACCGAGGAAGTGCAGCGCCGGCTCACCCAGGCCGACGAGCACGTGCACTCGCTCACCGAGCTGCGCGACACCGTCGCCAAGAAGCTGCGCGACGCGGCCGAGCTGCTCGGCCAGACCACGCCGCTGCTGGAGCGCCTCGACCTCGAGGACGCCGAGGAGGAGAAGCTGCGCAAGGCCGCCGTGGAGGCCCGCGAGCAGGCGCGCAAGGACGCCGAAGAAGCCATCGCCCGCGACGGTCGCGAAACCGGCGAGAACAACAACAAGGACTCGCGGCCCGCCGAGCAGGCCGTCACCAGCTCGGGGCTGCCCAAGCGCACGCCGGGTCAGGAACGAGGCAGCTCGCAGTCCGTGGACGAGCCGACGGACAAGATCCAGCGCAAGCAGGCCTCGACGGACGAGCCGACCCGCCGGATCCAGCTCCCGGTGCCCGGTGAACAGCAGTCCGAGCAGCGCCCGCAGAACAGCACCCGGGTGAACGCCAACCAGCAACGCTGATCGCATCGACGCTGGTCAGCCGCACCCGCGTCATCGATCACAGGCAGAGGTGTCTCTTGTGACGAGGTCGGCCGCGAGCCGACGCACCAGGAGAGGACCAGTCAATGGCGGACAGGGACCCAGGCAGGGAGAACGCCCGCGCACGCGGTCAACGCGACTCGGGCAGGTACTTCCTGCTGCCCAGCGAAACCGCGGAGCGCTTCCGGCGAGACGAGCACGAGCCGGAAACCACGAAGCGCACCACCGACGAGGACAACGGCGAGGACGGGTAGCCGCTCACACGTCGATGCCGGCCAACCAGGGCCTCACCACGTCGGCCAAGGCGTCCGGCGCCTCCAACGACGGCAGATGCCCTGAACCGGCCAGCTCGACGAGCTCACCGCGCGGCAACGCGTCGGCCATCTCACGGGCCGCCGCGGGCGGGGTGAGGGTGTCCTCGGCACCGACGGCGACCATCGCGGGCCCGTCGAAGGCGCGCAGCGTCTCGAGGCTGTCGGGCCTGGCCGCCATCGCCCGCTGCGCCCACGCCACACCATCGGCGGGTTGCGCTTCGATCAGCGCCCGGAGGTCCCCCACAACTTCCGGGCGCTTCTCGCGCGTGGCCGAGCCCAGCAGGTTCGGCAGCATGTTCTCGGCGAGCCAGCCGGCAGTGCCCTCCTGGTCGGCCCGAGAGGCGACGTTGAGCCGGTTGGTGCGCTGCTCGTCGGTGTCGGCGGGAGCCTTGGTGTCCACCAGCAGAAGTCCGGCCACCCGCTGCGGAGCCGCTCGCAGCACCGCCATGGCCACGTAGCCGCCCATCGAACAACCGCCCAGCACCACGCGCGACAACTCCAGCTGGTCGAGCAGCTCCAGGACGTCGGCGGCGGCGACATCGACGCTGGGGCGATCGATCGTCAGCGGCGCCGCCGGTGGGTCGATCATTCCCCGCGCCGTGGTCCCGTCGAGGGAGCTCTCCCCCAACCCGCGCTGATCGGGCGTGATGACCCGGGCCTGCTCCTCCAACCGACTGCGCAGCGGATTCCACATGCGCGCATCCACCGGGAAGGCGTGCAGCAGCACGAGGGGCGTTCCTGCTCCGGATTCGATGTAGTGCACGGGAACCATCCTGCCGGACCTGCCCCACCCGCAGCACGCAACAGGCCGAGCCGAGCATGGGAACCTTCCTGTCACCACCGCGCACGCCAACCTGATAATTCGGCTGCCGGACCGCTGCGGCCCCCGCTAGCGTGCGTGGGATGTCCGACCCCTCGGAGATACGAACCCGGCGACTGCTGCTGCGTCGCCCGCTGCCCGCCGACACCGAAGCCTTCGTCGAGGTGCACACCAGCGCGGAGACGCACGTGCTCTCCGGATTCGGCCGACGTGACCGGGCCGAGTCGCTGCGACTGCTGGAGCGCTTCCAACTCGACTGGGACACCTGCGGTGTCGGCTACTGGACCGTTCTGGCCACCAGCACCCGCGCGGTGCTGGGATTCGGAGGCCTCCGGCACGCCGTCGACGAGGGCGAGAACGTCCTCAACCTGTACTTCCGGTTCCTCCCGGCCGCGTGGGGCCACGGCTACGCCTCGGAGATGGGACACGCGGCCATTCGATGGGCACATCGCAACCGCCCCGCGCACCCCGTCGTCATCGCCACCGCCGCGCACAACGCTCCGGCGGTTCGGGTCGCCGAGAAGCTCGGCTTCGAACGAGTGCTGGAACGAGTCCACGAAGGCGTTCCGGAAGTCCTGTACCGGTCGACGGCTCCCGTGATGTGAGCACGGGAACCTTCCTGTCACCTACCGGCCGGGGTCACGAGTTGACGATGGTGACCTGACGGGTCTCCGACGGGCCGTCCCAGGTGCGGGGAAGCGGCGTCGCGACATCAGGGGTGATGGTCTGCACGATGGCGTCCAGCGCCGCCTCCGCCTTGCCGACCCACAGGTGCTTGGTGTCGTCGAAGCCGGTCACCTTCGCCTGCGGGATGAGCGCGAAGCGCTCGCGGGCCTCCTGCGGGCGCAGGTAGTCGTCGAACTCGGGGATCAGGGCGTGCACGGGTTTGCCCGAATCACCCCAGGCGCGCAGGTGGTCCTCGGTGCTCCAGCGCAGCGGCGGGGAGATCAGCACCGCTCCCTCCACCAGCGGGTCCAGTCCGTGCACCAGCGTCAGGTCGGTGCCGAAGGACCAGCCGACCAGCCACACGTTGGGCAGATCGTTGAACTCGGCGTATTCGAGCGCCGCGGCGACGTCGAAGCGCTCGGAGTCCCCGTTGTCGAAGCTGCCCTGGCTGCGTCCCGCCTCGCTGGCGGTGCCCCGGGTGTTGAAGCGCAGCACCGCGATGTCGGCCAGGGCCGGCAACCGGAACGCGGCCTTGCGGTAGATGTGCGAATCCATCATGCCGCCGTGGGTGGGCAGCGGGTGCAGGCAGATCAGCGTCGCCCGCAGCTTCCCCGACTCGGGCAGCGCGAGCTCCCCGATCAGTTCCAGTCCGTCGGCGGTGTGCAGGGTGATCTGCTCCCGGCGGGCGGGCAGCATCGTGTTGGCGCGGATCTCGGTGCTCATCGAACCCGATCCTGCCACGAAGGGGTGACCTGCTCGTGGTGACCTGCGCAGCAGTGACGCGCGCTACGACCAGCGACGGGTGGGGCCGCGACGGCCTCGGGCCTTCCAGCACCCGGTGTGCCAGTGCCTGCGCTCGTCGACACCGCCGAGCTCCGCTTCGGGCCAGGCCACCACGTGCGCGATGCCCGTCTGGATCTCGTGGTCGCACCCCGGACAGCGGTAGACCTTGGTGGCCTGAGCAGCGGGAACGGTGCGCACCATCCAGTTGCCGTCCGGTCCCGGCTCGACGCGGGAAGCCCCGTAGGCGGTGCCGGCTCCGCGGTGACTGGTGTCCGCGCGGAGACCCTTCTGGCGCTGCTGTCGGTTGCGTCGAGGCACGTCGACAACGGTAACGGGTTCGGTGCTCACGGATTCGCAGGCGGCAGGCTCGGCCACGCCAACCGGGCAAGTCCTCGGGCGTAGTCGCACGCATCCGTACCCGTCATTCCGGGCAGCGCGACCACGAGTTGGGCGACCTCGACCTGACCGGCGACGGCACCGAACGGGATGTGGGCGGTCTCCGCCGAGCACAGGGGAACCTCCGGATCACCACCCACGACGCTGAGCACGGTGCGACGCCCGTCCACCGGTTCCTCCACGGCCGCACCGTGCAGGAGCTTGGGCGGTTCCCCTGCGGTGTGCTGCAACTGCACGCGCGGAGCATCAGCGGACGGCTCTCCCCAGGCGCACTGGTGGCCGGCGATGCCGGGGCGCGGCCGCGCCTCCTCCAAACCTGGGACCTGGTTCACCGCCTCGGTGTCCAGCACGGTGCAGGGGTCCAGCAGCGCCAGCGAGTTCGACGGGTAGTCGCGGTGCCCTGCGCGGCCCTGCTGAACCGCGTCGGCGGCGGCCTTCGCTCCGGTGTCGGCGATGCCGCACAACCCGGCGGCGGGATCACCGTTGAGCAGATCGGCACTGACCTGGAGCGAGACGCCGTCACCGAACTGGACGCGACGGGTGCAATGCCCGGGGGCGGGAGCGCTCTGGGCGATGCGCAGAGCCCCGTGCTGCACGACCGGTTCCCCCGGCTCGATGGCCTCGGGGCCGACCAGTTCGCCGACCGCGAGCTGGATGAGCGTGTGGTCGTCGGGTTTGAGGTGCAGCAGGCAGTAGTCCAGCGACACCGTCCCGGCATCCGACACCACGCCGTAGCGCTGCAAGGCGGCGGGATCTGTCAGCGTGCACGGGTCGAGGGTGCGAATGTCGCCGAGCATCGTGCGCGCGCTCGTGTCGGCCGGCTGGGATCCGCCGGTCGGAGTGGGGTTCTGGGCGGTGCAACCGGCGAGCAGCACCCAGCACACGAAGAGCAGCAGCATGCCTCGGAGGCGACGCGGCGACATCGACTCAGCCTAGCCCCCGATGACCTTGGAACGCAGTCACCGACACCGTTCGATCCTGCGCGGAGGGGAACCTTTTTGTCACCAGCGGTGGCAGGAAGGTTCCCCTCCACAGGTCAGCGGCTATTCGTCGAAGTTTCGGTCGGCCAGGTCGATGATGCGCTCGACGGCCTGGACGGCGTCGGGACCGTTGGCCAGCAGGGTGATCCGGTCGCCCTTGCGCGCACCCAACCCCATGAGGCCGAGGACGCTGAACGCATCGGCCTGCTTGTCGCCCAAGGCGACCTTGACCGTGGCCTGCAGACCGGTGAGGCTGCGGGACAGCAGGGCGGCAGGACGGGCGTGCAGTCCGACGTCGTTGGTCAGCTCCAGTTCCCTGGTGACCTGGTCGGTCGAGTCCGTTTCAGCACCGGCGGGTTCAGCCGCCGGTGCTTCCGCGCTGCCACGGGCACTTTCGGCCGCTTGTGCCACGGTCTTCATGTCGTTGCCGCCTTGAGCCGAAACCGCTGCGGCAACGGCTCCCTCGACCAGCGGGGCGTCGACGACCAGAGCGCTGTCGGGGTCTCCGAGGGTTTCCACCGCAAGATCGGCGACCATCTGCGCGCTGCCGAGGTCGAACAGCACAACCGCACCCGCACCGGAGTCGGCGTCGGACAGCGCGGCCGAGACCTTCTCGAAGTCGGTGCCGATCGCACCGTCCGGCAGGCCACCCGCCGGGACGATGCGCACCTCGGGCGCCATCTGCGCGGCGAGTTCGACGACCCCCTCGGCCAGACCGGAGCTGTGCGAAACGATGACCAGTCCGACGCTCATGCTCGGGCTCCTGCGGCTTCGGCGAATGCGGTCAACAGCAGCGCGGTGGAACGCGCACCTGGGTCGATGTGTCCGGCGCTGCGCTCGCCCAGGTACGAGGCGCGGCCCTTGCGGGCCACGAGCGGTTCGGTCGCCTGCGCGCCCTGGTGCGCGGCTTCGGCGGCCGCGGCCAGCACCTTGGCGCTGTCACCCCCGGATTCGGCGGTGTTCTTGGCGGCGTCAACCGCGGGTGAGAGGGCGTCGATCATCGTCTTGTCGCCGACCTCGGCGCGCCCCCGCGCGACGACGCCCTCCATTCCAGCCTGCAGGGCCTTCGCTACAGCGCCCGCGTCGAGTTCCTCTTCGTCACCGACCGCGGACGCCGCGCGCAGGAACGCCGTGCCGTAGAGGGGGCCGGATGCTCCACCGACCGTCGAGATGAGAACCGTCGCGGCGAGTTTCAGCGCGGCAGCCGGGGTTTCGGGCTCCGAGGTGTCGATCTTCGCGATGACGGCGCGGAATCCCCGGTCCATGTTCTCGCCGTGGTCGGCGTCGCCGATCTCCCGGTCCAGCTGGATCAGCTCGTCGCGGTGCTCGGCGACCACGGCGGCGCCCGCCCTGAGCGCGGCGATGATGTCCTGTGCGGTGCAACCCATTCCGGGACTCCTCCTCACCAGTGCAGCGCGGCGGTGTGCACCGGCGCGTCCCAGAGCTCGGTGAGCTCGTCGTCCAGTTTCAGCAGCGTCAGGCTCATCCCCTGCATCTCCAAGCTCGTCACGTACGGTCCGACGAGGCGCCGACGGACGGTGATGCCGCGTTCGGCCAGCAGCCGCTCGGCGATGCCGTGCGCGAGGTAGAGCTCCAGCTGCGGGGTGCCGCCCATCGAGTTGGTGAACAGCAGGACGTCGTCGCCTTCGGCGAAGGGCAGGTCTTCCAGGATCGGGTCGAGCAGCTGCGCCACGATCTCGTCGGCGGTGCCCATCGGCACGCGGGCGCGGCCGGGCTCGCCGTGGATGCCGATGCCGATCTCCATCTCGTCGGGGGCGAGTTCGAAGCTGGGCTGACCGGCGTGCGGAACGGTGGGTGCGGTCAGCGCCATGCCCATCGAACGCACCTGGGAGACGACCTTGCGGGCGAGCGTCTCGCACTCGTCGAGGCTCGCTCCGCGCTCGGCGGCGGCACCGACGATCTTCTCCACCATCAGGGTGCCGCCCACCCCGCGGCGACCTGCGGTGTGCGTGGAGTCCTTGACCGCGACGTCGTCGTCGACGATCACGCTGCGCACGTCGACGTCCTCGATGGCCGCGAGCTCGGCTGCGGTCTCGAAGTTCAGCACGTCGCCGGTGTAGTTCTTGACCACCAGCAGCGCCCCGGCTCCACCGTGGGTGGCCGTGATGGCCGCCTGCACCGCGTCCGGAGTGGGCGAGGTGAACACCGCGCCCGGGACGGCCGCGGCGAGCATTCCCGAGCCGACGAAAC
The DNA here is from genome assembly GCF_040677225.1 of Saccharopolyspora sp. NPDC049357. Lineage (NCBI taxonomy): Bacteria > Bacillati > Actinomycetota > Actinomycetes > Pseudonocardiales > Pseudonocardiaceae > Saccharopolyspora > Saccharopolyspora sp. NPDC049357. The sequence goes on from NZ_JBFAQJ010000003.1 coordinate 200,399, forward strand.
CGCCGTGCAGCGGCTCGTGGCCGGACCCACCGCCGGAGACGACCGCGACCTTGCCGGTCACCGGTGCGTCAGCGCGGACGATCACCGCCGGATCGGTCTGCACCCGAAGCAGCTCCGGGTGGGCCGCGGCCACACCCCGCAACGCCTCGGCGACCACGTCCGCCGGCTCGTTGATGATCTTCTTCACCCGTTGGCCTCCTCGCCTGCGCTCCCGCCGCCGAAGCCAAAAGGCTCGACGCGATCAACCGTGCGCGGTCAACTCTGCCCGGGACGTGCGCCCGCGCGCATCCCCCTGGCGAACACCGGGGGATGCGAGCAAGGGAACCTTCCTGTCACCACTGGCGCAAGCCAAAACACCGACCGTGGTGGACTGGATCCGCTCAGCGGCCGCGCATCACCTTGATGAGCTTGACGACCGTGCCAACGGTTCCCTTGGGGCGGGCGAAGCTCATCGGGTTGAGCGGGATCTTGAACTTGGTGCGGGTCACCGACTGCGGGCGGGCGAACTCGCGCAGGCCATCGGCTCCGTGGATCCGGCCGAAGCCCGAGTCGCCGACGCCGCCGAACGGCAGAGCGGGCACGCCGGCGAAGGCGATCACCGAGTTGACCGCGACCATGCCGCTGCGCAGCCGGCGGGCCAGTTCCATGCCTCGGGCGCGGGAGAACACGGTGGCGCCGAGCCCGTACTTGGTGGCGTTGGCGTGGGCGACGGCCTCGTCCACGTCGCGGACCCGCTGCACGACCAGGGTCGGGCCGAAGGTCTCCTCGGTGATGGCGTTCGAGTCCTCGGGGACGTCGGCGATCACCACGGGTTCGACGAACGGCGGGCGCACCGAGTCGCGTCCGCCGACCACCGCACGACCGCCGCGCTTGATCGCGTCGTCGATGTGGTCACGGATGATGTTGACCTGCGAGGCCATCGTGATGGGACCGAAGTCGGCACCCGGCTCGCCGCCCGGGCGCAGCTTGGCGGCGCGGTCGCTGACCATCTTCAGGAACCGGTCGGCAACGGCGTCGTGCACGTAGACGCGCTCCACGCCGATGCAGGTCTGACCTGCGTTGGACATCGCGCCCCACACCGCGGCGTCGGCGGCCGCGGCCAGGTCCGCGTCGGAGTCGACGATCAAGGCGTCCTTGCCGCCGCACTCGACCAGCACCGGGACCAGGTTCTCCGCGCACGAGGCCATCACGCGCTTGCCCGTGGCGGTGGATCCGGTGAAGGCCACCTTGTTCACACCGGCCTGGCACAGCGCGGCGCCGGTCTGCCCGAAGCCGGTCACGAGGCGGAACACCGGGTGTTCCGGCACGGCCTCGGCGAAGCTCTTGACCAGCCACTCCCCCACTCCAGGGGTGAGTTCGCTGGGCTTGAACACCACGGCGTTGCCCGCGGCCAGCGCGTAGGCGATCGAGCCCATCGGCGTGAAGGCCGGGTAGTTCCAGGGGCCGATGACGCCGACGACGCCGTAGGGGAGGTATTCGACCGTGGCGGTCTGGTTGGACATCAGCACGCCGGGCGAGACCTTGCGTCGCTTGAGGACCTTCTCGGCGTTGGAGGTGGCCCACGCGAGGTGGTCGATGACCAGCACGAGTTCGAGCTTGGCGTCCTCCAGCGGCTTGCCGGTCTCCGCGCATACCACGCCCGCGAACTCGTCGAGGCGTTTGACCAGCAGTTTCCGCCAGCGGTCGAGATGCTGCCTGCGGCCGGAGAAGCCGAGCTCATCCCACGCCGACTGCGCCTCGCGTGCCGCCGCGACCTCGTTCTCGACCGCCTCCGCATCGTGGATCGGATGCTCGCCCACCACCTCACCGGTGCGCGGGTCGATCGACTGGAACGTCTCGAACCGCGCGCTGGCGATCTCTTCGACGTTCCCACGGGCGGTCTGGGTCATGGCCGGCCTCCCACCATTACGACGTTCATTGTCAACGTGCAGCCTACGAAATACCGAGTCGGGAAAGAACCGTCCTGTACCGCCCGACTCATGTGCTGGACACGCAGCGTTGCGCGCTGGTCCACTTGACAGCTGCGCATTGCCGACACGGTAGCCAGACGATCTTGGAACTGGGACCGGAACCGCAGAATCGGTATCGAAATGCGAAACGGCGCCCGCACCGTGAAGTGCGGACGCCGTCCCGTTCGATTCTCACGTCACTCGGCGGCGGTGCCGCCTTCGACGTCGTCGGGAACCGTGATCGGACGCAGGCGAGCCCACAGGACGAACACCGCCGCGAACACCACCATGCCGAGGCCGGCCCACAGGTTGATGTTGAGTCCTGCGGCCTTGTCGATCTCGGCCTGCGGCTGGATGAAGCCGAGCACGACGAGCACGACTCCGTAGATGCCGAACAGCAGCGCGATCACCGTGCGAATGTCGAAGGCACCAGCGCTGTGCCCCGAACCTCCACTAGCCATGAGATTTCCTCCCAGTCCTGGCTCAGCCGAAGATGATGTTGAGGGCGATGATCAGGATCAGCGCGATACCGGCCAGCAGGCCCGGACGCCGGTACCAGCCGGAGTCCTCACCGGTGGTGGACGCCTTCAGGTCCTCCTTCGGCGTCAGGCCCCAGACCAGACCGACCAGCTGCTCATCGGTCTTGGGCTTGGTGGCCAGCGAGACGACGACGCTGACGATCACGTCGACGACGAACGCAACACCGGCACCGACGAAGCTCGCACCCTGACCAGGCAGGTCCAGCACCCCGGTCTCGGACAGAGCGTAGACCGTGATGGCCGAGGCCGTACCCAGCACCAGACCGGACCAACCGGCGTGCGCGGTCATCCGCTTCCAGAACATGCCCAGGATGAACGTCGCGAACAGCGGTGCGTTGAAGAACGAGAACAGCTGCTGGAGGTAGTCCATCAGGTTCTCGTAGCCGGAGGCGATGAACGCCGTGCCCACGGCCGCGAGGGTGGCGCCGACGGTGACCCAGCGACCCATCTGCAGGTAGTAGTTGTCCGGCTTGTCCTTGACGATGTACGCCTGCCAGATGTCGTAGGTGAACACCGTGTTGAACGACGACAGGTTGGCGGCCATACCGGCCATGAAGGACGCGAGCAGACCAGCCAGCGCGATGCCGAGGATGCCGTTGGGCAGCAGGTCTCGCATCATCAGCAGGATCGCGTCGTTGTAGTCGTACGGACCCTGCTCGGTGAGCTTGTAGTTGGTCATCTCCGGGATGATCACCGCGGCGATCATGCCGGGGATGATCACGATGAAGGGGATGAACATCTTCGGGAAGGCGCCGATGATCGGGGTCCGCTGCGCGGCCGACATCGACTTGGAGGCCATCGCGCGCTGGACCTCGACGAAGTTGGTCGTCCAGTAACCGAAGGACAGCACGAAGCCGAGACCGAAGATCATGCCGATGACGCTGAGGATGGGGTTGCTGAAGCCGGTCAGCTCAGCACCCGGCCAGGCGGTCAGCTGCTCGGCGCCACCCTTGCTGGCGGTGACCTTGTCGACCAGGCCCTGCACACCGCCGACCTTGACCAGACCGACGATGGTCAGCGGCAGCAGTGCCGCGACGATCACGAAGAACTGCAGCACCTCGTTGTAGATGGCGGCGGACAGACCGCCCAGCGCGGTGTAGGAGAGCACGATCAGCGCGGCGACGAGCACCGACACCCACAGCGGCCAACCCAGCAGCGCGTTGACGATGCTGGCCAGCAGGTACAGGTTCACACCGGCGATGAGCACCTGGGCCAGGGCGAAGGAAATGCCGTTGACCAGGTGAGCGGCCTTGCCGAATCGCCGGAGCATGAATTCGGGAACGCTTCGGACCTTGGAGCCGTAGTAGAACGGCATCATGACCACACCGAGGAACAGCATGGCCGGGACCGCACCGATCCAGAAGTAGTGCATCGTCGGCATGCCGTATTCGGCACCGTTGGCCGACATGCCGATGATTTCGATCGCGCCGAGGTTCGCCGAGATGAACGCCAGACCCGTCACCCATGCGGGCAGAGCGCGCCCGGAGAGGAAGAAGTCCAGGCTGGTTGAAACGGCCCGCCTCGCCAGCCAGCCGATCCCCAGTACGAACGCGAAATACAGCGCCAACAACGCGTAGTCGACGCCGTTCGCGTCGAGTAGCTGACCTTGGGCTAGCAGCACTGCCGCCCCACCTCCCACAGACCCAACAAAGTCAAACGAGAACCACCACATTCGCGATAGCGGTCGGACAGTACCGCACAGATGAGGCGGCAGCCGTAAGCCGATATCAATTCGTTGGAGAAGACACTAAATCGATCACGGAACGTCCGCCGACTGGCGTCACGCAGGGGACTTTCCGGTCGTACGCGTGTGCACCCCGTGAGCGAGCGGGTCCAAGCGAGTGATATACGCGCTTCCTCAGCTATTTCGACGCACCGTGACGGTATGGTCACAGAATGCATTCGCGACGCTGCGGGGAGGAACCGTGAACGCCCGGATCGATCTGGCGATCAGCGCCGCACTCGCGGAAGACTCGATCGACGAATCCAGCCCCGACGTGGACGCGGCATCAGCGGACCGCCGACCCGAAGGACTGCTCCACCAGCTGTCGGCGATGCTCGCGCCGCTGTCCACTCCCCGCCTGCAGCCCTGCGACTGCAACGGCCACGCACGCCGCTGACCCCTCGCGCGCGCGCACGGGAACCTTTCTGTCACTCCGACCGCCGAAAGCGTCCCGTCATCTGACGTGGACTCACCGCCGCGTGTTCACGCCGACGGGAACCGGAATGGTGGGAACATTCCCGTCACCGCCCAATTCGATCCAATTCCGATCAAGACCGACCAATGGTCGGCGACGGTCGGTGATGCTCAGAATGCGTCTGCGACGCCGAACATTCTTCGGCCATCACCGCAGTTCACGGGCAGGAATCATCGGCCCGGATTCCGGAAGCCAGGTGCGGACGCGCAAAACCGCCTGCGGCCGCCCCCTTCGGAGCCGGGGAACCTTCCTGTCATCCCAGGTGACCGCCGGGCTCAGAACAGGCGGTACTCGTCGGGCTCGATGCCGCGCAGCTTGTCGTAGTCCAGGACCACGCAGCGGATACCACGGTCCTCGGCCAGCGTCCGCGCCTGCGGTTTGATCTGCTGGGCCGCGAACACGCCCGTGACCGGGGCGAGCAGCGGATCGCGGTTGAGCAGCTCCAGGTAGCGCGTCAGCTGCTCGACACCATCGATCTCACCGCGACGCTTGATCTCGACCGCGACGCTCTTCCCGCCGTCATCCCGGCACATCAGGTCGACCGGCCCGATCGCGGTCGGGAACTCGCGACGAACCAGCGACCAGCCCTCGCCCAGGGTCGTCACGTGCTCGGCGAGCAGCTCCTGCAAGTGCGCCTCGACGCCGTCCTTGACCAAACCCGGCTCGACGCCCAGCTCGTGCTTGGAGTCGTGCAGCACCTCGTCGACCGTGATCACCAGCTTCTCGCCGGCCTTGTTCTGCACCGTCCACACGTCGGGGTCCTCGATGAGCCAGCACGGCGGGCTCATCCAGTTCAACGGCTTGTAGGCGCGGTCGTCGGAGTGCACCGACACCGAACCGTCGGCCTTCACCAGCAGCAGTCGCTGCGCCATCGGCAGGTGCGCGGTGAGACGACCGACGTAGTCCACCTGGCAGCGGGCAATCACAAGTCGCACCCGGCACAGAGTACGGGCGTGACCATCGATGTCGAGCACCCCCACGGGTGATCAACGACCCGCACCCGGTCGGGACCCGCGCCGTACCCCTTCCCACCACCGGAGTTACCGTTACCGCTCGTGTCTTTCGCCCGCAGTCTGCTCCGCGTCAAACCCGCCGAACGGCTCGCCACCGAGGGATCGCACAGCGAGCTGAACCGCACCCTCGGCCTGGTGCCGCTGGTGGCCCTGTCGGTGGGCGCGACGCTGGGAACCGGCATCTTCGTGGTGCTCGCCGAGGCTGCCCCGGCCGCCGGTCCGGCTGTCGTGGTCTCGTTCGTGCTGGCCGGGCTGGCCGCGCTGTGCTCGGCGCTGTCCTACGCGGAACTGGCGGGCAGCGTCCCCGTGTCCGGATCCGCCTACTCCTACACCTACGCGACCCTCGGCGAGTTCATCGCCTGGATCTGCGGCTGGTGCCTGCTGCTGGAGTACGGGGTGTCCGTCGCCGCCGTCGCGGTCGGCTGGGGCGGCTACCTCAACGAGTTCCTGCAGGGCACGATCGGCGTGACCATCCCCGAGGCACTCGCCGCGCCCCCAGGTGAGGGCGGCGTCGTCAACGTGCCCGCCGCCGTCGTCGTGCTGCTGGCCACCGGAGTGCTGCTGATCGGCGTGCGCGAGAGCGCCTGGGCCACGACCGTCACCACGGTGCTCAAGATCGCCGTGCTCGTGTTCTTCGTGGCGGTGGCCTTCACCGCGTTCAACTCCGGGAACCTGACCCCGTTCGCCCCCGCCGGGATCGCCGGCATCTCGGTCGGCGCCTCCGCGGTGTTCTTCTCCTTCATCGGCTTCGACGCCGCCTCCACCGCAGGTGAGGAGGCGCGCAACCCCGAGCGCGACCTGCCGAGGGCCATCATCCTGTCGCTGATCATCGTCACCGCGATCTACGTGCTGGTGGCCTTCGCCGCGGTCGCAGCGGTCGGAGCCGGCGCGCTGGGCGAGTCCGACGCGTCGCTGGCCACCGCGCTGCGCACCGTCACCGGCCAGGGCTGGCCCGCGGTCGTGCTCGCGCTGGGAGCGGTCATCGCGATCGCCTCGGTCGTGCTCACCGTGCTCTACGGGCAGACCCGGATCCTGGTGGCCATGTCGCGCGACGGTCTCGTCCCGCGGATGCTCTCGCGGGTCAACCGCCGGTCGGTTCCGGCCCGCAACACCGCGTTGGTGGGAATCCTCGTGGCACTGCTGGCAGCCGTGGTGCCGCTCAACCAGCTCGCCGAAGCCACCAGCATCGGCACCCTGGTCGCGTTCGGCCTGGTCAACATCGGCGTCGTGGTGCTGCGGCGAACCCGTCCCGAGCTCCCGCGCAGCTTCCGCACCCCGCTGATGCCGTTCGTCCCGCTGCTCGGCCTCGCGCTGTGCGCGTACCTGATCACCGGTCTGGACGCGGTCACCTGGCTGACCTTCGCGATCTGGACGGCCATCGGACTCGTCGTGTACTTCGGCTACGGCCGCCGGAAGTCGCAGCTCAACCGCTCCGCGGAGTAGGGGAACCTTTCACCCGCCGAAGCCCTCACCAGGCACTGCGCGGGCTCGGCGTGGCAGGAAGGTTCCCATGCTCACCTCCGGCGCCCCCGAGCGGCAGGATGGGGCGCATGGAGCAGACCAGCAGCCGCGAGGTGTACGCGAATCCGTGGATGGCGGTGCGCGAGGACGGTGTCCGACGCGACGACGGAACCGCCGGGATCTACGGGGTCATCGACAAACCGGACTACGCCCTGGTCATCCCCCTCGATGGCGATCGGCTGCACCTCGTCGAGCAGTTCCGCTACCCGCTGGGCATGCGCCGCTGGGAGTTCCCGCAGGGCACCGCGCCCGACCGGGCCGACGTCGAGGCCGGTGAGCTCGCCGCCCGCGAGCTGCGCGAGGAGACGGGACTGCGCGCGGCGAACATGCTGGACCTGGGGCTGCTCGACGTCGCGCCCGGCATGTCCAGCCAGCGCGGGCGGGTGTTCCTCGCCACCGGGCTCACCGAGGGCACGCACGAACGCGAGCACGAGGAGCAGGACATGCGCACAGCGTGGTTCAGCCGAACCGAGTTCGAGAAGATGATCGCCGCCGGCGAGGTCACCGACGCCCAGTCCATCGCCGCCTACGCCCTGCTCCTGCTGCGCGAACGCCGCGGCACCTGACTCACAGGCCGACGCCGCCGAGAGCGTTCAGGTCGATCTGCTCCGGCGGTTCGGCGAGCATGCCCAGCACGTCGTTGAGGTCGATGTCGGGTCGCGTGGCCACGGTGGTGGCCAGGGCCGCGTCCGCACTGGCGAAATCGGTCCACGCTTCGACGACGCGCACCGTGTCGGGAGCTTCCACGTCACGGCTGACCAGGTAGAGCTGGCAACCCAGCGATCCGCGCAAGCCCTCGGCCACCTGCATCATGATCGTGGCGAGTTCGTCGCCCCGGCCGGGTTTCGCGGTGAAGGTCATGATGCGGCCGACCCGCGTGGTGGTGCTCATCGGTTCCCTTTCCGGATTCTCACCTGGTCCGCGAAGGACTTTAGCCACCCGGACCGGCGCCGATGATCATGGTCCCCGGCACTTCCGCGGCCCCCGGGAACATCTGTGGCCGGTGCCCCCGGACGAATCGGGACCACCGGCCACAGATGACGAAGATCAGTCCGCGACGCGCTCGATGTCGGCGCCCAGCCCGCGGAGGTTCTCCACGAAGTTCGGGTATCCGCGGTCGATGTGGAAGACGTCCCACACCTCGGTGTCGCCGTCTGCGCACAACCCCGCCAGCACGAGGCCCACGCCGGCGCGGATGTCCGTCGCCCACACCGGCGCGCTGGACAACCGCTCCATACCGCGCACCACCGCGTGGTGGCCGTCGGTGCGCGCGTCCGCGCCCATCCGCACCAGTTCCTCGATGAACCGGAACCGCGACTCGAACAGGTTCTCGGTGATCATCGAAGTGCCGTCGGCGACGGCGGACAAGGCCAGCGCCATCGGCTGGAGGTCCGTCGGGAAGCCCGGGAAGGGCAAGGTCACGTAGTCGACGGCCTTCGGGCGGTCCGGCATGACCACCCGGAAGCTCTCCTCACCGGTGGTCACCTCCGCACCCGCGCTGCGCAGCTTCTCCAGCATCAGGTTGGTGTGCTGCGGGTCGACCCCGTTGACCGTGATGTCGCCACGAGTGGCAGCGGCGGCGAATGCCCAGGTCGCACCGACGATCCGGTCACCGATCACGCGGTGCTCCACGGCTCGCATCGCGGTGACGCCGTGCACGGTCAAGGTGGAGGTTCCCGCGCCCTCGATCTTGGCGCCCATCTGCTGGAGCATCACGCAGAGGTCGACGATCTCCGGTTCGCGCGCCGCGTTGTCGATGACCGTGGTTCCCTCGGCCAGCACCGCGGCCATCAGGATGTTCTCGGTGGCCCCCACGCTCGGGAAGTCCAGCCAGATCTGCGCGCCCTGCAGGTTTTCGGCCTCGGCGACCACCGCACCGTGCTCGATGTGACTGGTCGCGCCCAGCTTGCGCAGCCCGTTCTGGTGCATGTCCAGCGGACGGGAACCGATCGCGTCACCACCGGGAAGGGTCACCACGGCGCGGCGGCAGCGCGCCACGAGCGGCCCCAGCACGCACACCGAGGCGCGCAGCTTCCCCATCGACGGCGAGATCGCCTCGTGGCTGATCGTCGACGGCGTGGTGATGCGCGCCGTGCCGCCGTCGATGGTCACGTCGCAGCCCAGGCTGCGCAGCACGTCGGCCATCAGCGGAACGTCCAAGATCTCGGGACAGTTCACGATCGTCGTCGTGCCTTCGGCAAGCAGCGCAGCGGCCATCAGCTTGAGGACGCTGTTCTTCGCCCCCACCACGTCCACCGCGCCGACGAGGCGCGCTCCGCCGCGTACCCGGAAGTGCTCACTCACGAGGATCGAGGTTACGGCCCCCGCCCATGGCGCATCGGGGCGGGTCACGAGCTCGTGAGGGAACCTTCCTCCCACCGGGTGGACGTGCGGGAAGCCTTCATGTCACCTGCGGTGCCGCAGCGGTGCATGTGGTGCGAGGGAACCTTCCTGCCAGCTTCCGCCTAGGGCGGGCACGCCTAGGCTGTGGGCATGGCAGTCCACCTGACGAAGATCTACACGCGGGCCGGGGACGCGGGCACCACGCGGTTGTCGGACAACTCGAAGGTTCACAAGACCGATCCGCGCCTGGTCGCCTACGCCGACGTGGACGAGACGAACTCCGTGCTGGGCGTGGCCCTGGCCACCGCTGAGCTCGCCGACGACGTCGTGACCGTGCTGCGCGCCGTGCAGAACGATCTGTTCGACGTCGGCGCGGACCTGTCCACACCCGTCGTGGAGAATCCCGAGTACCCGCCGCTGCGCGTCACCCAGGCCTACATCGACCGGCTCGAAGGCTGGTGCGACGAGTTCAACGCCCGGCTGGGCAAGCTCGACTCGTTCATCCTGCCCGGCGGCACCCCGGGTGCCGCGCTGCTGCACCAGGCGCGCTGCGTGGCTCGCCGCGCCGAACGTTCCGCCTGGGCGCTGCAGGACGCCGACTCCGAGCGCACGTCACCGTTGCCCGCGAAGTACCTCAACCGGCTCTCCGACCTGCTGTTCATCATGGCCAGGGTCGCCAACCCGGACGGAGACGTGCTGTGGAAGCCGGGCGGCAACGCCTAGAGCTCCTTGCCGTAGCAGCGGCTGTGAGGGTCGCACCGGTAGACACCGAAGTTCTCGATCTGCTCGTACCCGCATGAGAGGTAGAGCCCGATGGCTTCGGGCTGCTTGGTGCCGGTCTCCAGCACCAACCGCTTGCAGCCGGCCAGCGCGGCAGTGGACTCCAGCTCGGCGAGCATCCGCCGGGACCGTCCGTTGCCGCGCTGAGCGGGCACGACGTACATGCGCTTGAGTTCCGCGTCGCCGTCCCGCAATCCGTCCTCACCGGTGTCGTGCACCCGCCAACCACCGGAGGCCACCGCCTCCTCGCCCAGGTAACCCAGCAGGAACAGGCCGCGGGGCTGGGAGAACTCCGCCGGGTCGACCGGCGTCATGTCCTGCTCCCCGTAGCGCTCGACGTACTCCTGCTGCAGAGCCTCGATCAGCCGCTGGGAATCGGGGTGGTCGTAGCCGACGGTCTCGATGCGCACGCTCGCAGCGTAATCGGCTGCGCCCCTGGTCATCGAAGGGTTTTCTCGAACCAGTGCGCGGCGTAGGGGTTGTCGTTGTAGGCCGGGATCGAGACGTAGCCGGCCTTGGCGTACATGGCCTGGGCCTCGCCCAGCTCGGCCGCGGTGTCCAACCGCACCCGCGTGCACCCCATGCGGCGCGCATGATCTTCCAGGCTGGTCAGCAGTGCGCGACCGGCTCCCTTGCCCCGCAAGGCCGGCGAGATCCACATCCGCTTGATCTCACCGGTGCCGTCGGGCTCCGTCCGCAGCCCACCGCATCCCATGACCTCGCCTGCGAACCGCACCAGCAGGAACACGCCCTTCGGCGGCGCGAAATCGTCCTCAGCAGGCGGCACGCCCCTACCCGGATCGAATCCCTCCGGAAAGCGCTCCGCCAGCTCAGCGACGTACTGAGCCAGCGCACGCTGGGCATCACAGCTCTCGAAGGGTTCCGGCCTGATCGTGAGGTTCTCGGTCACGGAACCAGTCTCGGCAACCCGAACCGTCCAACGCCACCCGCGCGAGCATGGGAACCTTCCTGCCACCACGTCCGGCAGAAGTGGCAGGAAGGTTCCCATGTTCCGCCCCGAGGGCACGAAAAAGCGGGGCCCGTGGTCGGACCCCGCTGTTGATCGTCGGGCGTTCAGGACGCCCACGGCACCGAATGTCCCGGTGGTGCCGATTCGAGCCAGGACAGGAAGCCGGTCAGCGCGTCGCTGTTCATCGCCAGCTCCAGGTCCGGTCCGGTGAGGTCCAGGACCGTGGAGCCGCTCGGCATCGCGTACGCCTCCGCGACCGAGGGTTCGCGTCGCAGGGCGATGTCCACGGTTCGCCGGTTGATCACCCAGTTCGGGCCGGAGCGAAGGCTCAGGATGCGGTACCAGGCGAATTCCTCGCCCCGGTAGTGCGCCACACCCAGCTGCCAGCCGCGTCCTTTGCCATCGGTGGCGCGCAGCGCCACGTCGATGCCTCCGACCCGCAGTTCGCGCACTCGTCGCCAGGCCAGCAGCCCCACCGCGAGAGCGGCGAGCAGCAGCAGCGCGAACGCTACGACGAGCAACACGACCGGCGAACCCATGCTGGCCCGATCAGTCCGTGTGGCCCGCTGCTCGCAATCGGGCTGTCGCCTGCGTTCTGGCCAGCTCGTCGTCGCTCTTGGCGTCCTGGCGAGCCTGCGCCACGTCGATCTCCTGCGCCAGCTCCGCGGACTCCGCGAGCACGCTCACGCCGGCACCGGTCACCGAGAGGAAGCCACCGTGGACCGCAGCGGTCACGGTCTCCTTGTCGGTGGTGGTGATGCGCACGACGCCACCCTCGACCAGCTGACCGAGCAGCGGTTCGTGGCCCGGCAGGATGCCGATCTCTCCCTCGGTGGTCTGCGCGACGACCGCGGTCGCCTCCCCGGACCACAGCAGGCGCTCGACGGCGACCAGTTGGACGGACATGTTGGCCACGCGCGTCTCCTTTGTCGGGTGTGCCCGCAGTCTAGCCAACGCCACCAGGGCGATCTTGACTGGCCGGGCTGAAAATGCCTAGTGGCAAAGGGGGTCGGGACCCGTCGGGCCCCGACCCCGCTCGCCGGTTTTCACCACACCCCGCCAGGCTTGCAAGCGGGGTGGCAGATCACTGCTCGGTGAGCTTCTTGTACGCCTGCTCGAGGTCGTCGAGACCACCGATGGACAGGAACGCCTGCTCCGGGTAGTGGTCGAAGTCGCCCTTGCACAGCTTGTCGAAGGCCTCGATGGTCTCCTTCACCGAAACGAAGGAGCCCTCCTGGCCGGTGAACTGCTTCGCGACGAAGAAGTTCTGCGACAGGTAGCGCTGGATGCGACGCGCCCGCTGCACCGTCACCTTGTCCTCTTCGGACAGCTCGTCCATACCGAGGATGGCGATGATGTCCTGCAGCTCCTTGTACTTCTGCAGGATCCGCTTGACCTCCTGGGCCACGCGGTAGTGCTCATCACCCACGACCGACGGGTCGAGGATGGTGGAGCTGGAGGTCAGCGGGTCGACCGCCGGGTAGATGCCCATCTGGGAGATCGGGCGGGAGAGCTCCGTCGTCGCGTCCAGGTGGGCGAAGGTCGTCGCCGGGGCCGGGTCGGTGTAGTCGTCCGCCGGCACGTAGATCGCCTGCATCGAGGTGATCGAACGACCACGCGTGGAGGTGATGCGCTCCTGCAGCTCGCCCATCTCGTCGGCCAGCGTCGGCTGGTAACCCACGGCCGAAGGCATGCGGCCCAGCAGGGTCGAGACCTCCTGGCCGGCCTGGGTGAACCGGAAGATGTTGTCGATGAACAGCAGCACGTCCTGGTTCTGGACGTCGCGGAAGTACTCCGCCATCGTCAGAGCGGACAGCGCCACGCGCATACGGGTGCCCGGCGGCTCGTCCATCTGACCGAACACCAGCGCGGTGTCGGCCAGAACGCCCGACTCGTCCATCTCCACCCAGAGGTCGTTGCCCTCACGGGTGCGCTCGCCGACACCGGCGAACACGGAGGTACCACCGAAGTTCTTGGCGACTCGGCGGATCATCTCCTGGATCAGAACGGTCTTGCCGACACCGGCACCACCGAACAGACCGATCTTGCCACCCTGCACGTACGGGGTGAGCAGGTCGATCACCTTGATACCGGTCTCCAGCACCTCGGTCTTGCCCTCGAGCTGGTCGAAGGCCGGGGCCTTGCGGTGGATCTCCCAGCGCTCGGCGTCCGAGCCGTAGCCCGGCTCGTCCAGGCAGTGGCCCAGCGCGTTCCACACGTGGCCCTTGACCTTGTCGCCGACCGGGACGGAGATCGCCGAGCCGCTGTCCACGACGTTCACGCCGCGGACGAGGCCCTGGGTGGGCTGCATGGAGACCGTGCGCACGACGCTGTCACCCAGGTGCTGGGCGACCTCGAGCGTCAGCGTCTTGGCCATGCTCTCGGCCGTGATCTCGGCGGTCAGAGCGTTGTTCAGGTCCGGCACCTGGTCACGCGGGAACTCGACGTCCACGACCGGGCCGAGCACCCGGACGACGCGGCCCGTGCCAGTGCTGGTGGCAGTAGCAGCAGTCATGTCACTCACTTCCTGCGGACGAGAGCGCCTCGACACCGCCGACGATCTCGCTGATTTCCTGGGTGATCTGGGCCTGGCGGGCCTGGTTGGCCTCGCGGCTTAGGTTGCGGATCAACTCGTCCGCATTGTCCGTCGCCGACTTCATCGCCGTCCGGCGAGCCGCGTGCTCCGACGCCGCCGCGTCCAGCAGACCCGCGAACAGCCGGGTCTTGATGTACTTCGGCAGCAGGGCGGAGAACAGCGTCTCAGCGTCCGGCTCGAACTCGTAGACGGGCTTGAGCTTGCGCTCGTCGGTGTACTCGACCTCCAGCGGAGCGATCCGCCTGACCGTCGGCTTCTGGGTCAGCATCGACACGAAGTCGGTGCTCACCAGGTGGAGCTCGTCCACACCCAGCTTACCGTCCGGACCACCGTCGTCGAGGTAGTCGTCAGCACCCGCCAGGAACGCCTTGACCAGGGTCTCGCCGACCTCGGAGGCGTCGGCGTAGTCGGGCCGGTCGCTGAAACCGGACCAGCTCGCCTCGATCTCGCGCTGCCGGAACCGGTAGTACGACTCGCCCTTGCGGCCGACGACGTAGAGCACCGGCTGCTTGCCCTGCTCGCGGAGCAGCGACTGCAGCTCCTCGGCCGCCTTGATGACGTTGGCGTTGTAGCCGCCGCAGAAACCCCGGTCACTGGTCACGACCAGCACACCAGCCCGCTTGGGGTTGGTGCGCTCGGTCAGCAGCGGGTGGTCCAACGTGCTCACGTCAGCCAGCGCGGACAGGACGTTGGTGATCTCGTCGGCGTACGGCCGCGAGGCCGCGACCCTGGCCTGCGCCTTGGTGATGCGCGAGGTAGCGATCAGCTCCTGCGCCTTGGTGATCTTCCGGGTCGATTTCACCGACCGGATGCGATCCCGGAGTTCCCGAAGGTTGGCCATGGCTTATCTGGTCACTCCTTCGGGGCGGGCTTGGCGACCTTCACGGTCTCCTGCCCGACCTCGTCGGCGGCCAGAGCCTCGGCGTCCGGGCCGCTCGGCGCGGCGGAACCGGCCGAACCGGTGAAGCTCTTCTTGAACTCCTCGATCGCGTCCACGATGACCTTCTCGCCGTCGGCCGACAGCTTGCCGGTCTCGACGATGTCCTTGAGCGTGGTCTCGTGCGAGCGACGCATGTGAGCGAGGAACTCGCTCTCGAAGCGGCGCACGTCGGCGATCGCCACCGAGTCGAGGTGACCCTTGGTGGAGATGTAGAGCGACACGACCTCTTCCTCGACCGGAAGCGGCTCGCCCTGACCCTGCTTGAGGATCTCCATCAGGCGGGCACCGCGGTCCAGCTGAGCCTTGGAAGCGGCGTCCAGGTCGGAGGCGAAGGCCGAGAAGGCCTCCAGCTCGCGGTACTGGGCCAGGTCCAGACGCAGCGAACCGGTGACGCTCTTCATCGCCTTGATCTGCGCGGAACCACCGACACGGGACACCGAGATGCCGACGTCGATGGCCGGGCGCTGACCGGCGTTGAACATGTCCGACTGCAGGAAGCACTGACCGTCGGTGATCGAGATGACGTTGGTCGGGATGTAGGCCGACACGTCGTTGGCCTTGGTCTCGATGATCGGCAGACCCGTCATCGAACCGGCGCCCAGCTCGTCCGACAGCTTCGCGCAGCGCTCCAGCAGACGCGAGTGCAGGTAGAAGACGTCACCCGGGTAGGCCTCGCGGCCCGGCGGACGACGCAGCAGCAGCGAGAGCGCGCGGTAGGCCTCGGCCTGCTTGGTGAGGTCGTCGAAGATGATCAGGACGTGCTTGCCCTGGTACATCCAGTGCTGACCGATGGCCGAACCGGTGTAGGGGGCCAGCCACTTCAGACCCGGGGAGTCCGAGGCCGGGGCCGCGACGATGGTCGTGTAGTCCATCGCGCCGGCGTCCTCGAGGGACCGCTTCACACCGGCGATCGTGGAGCCCTTCTGGCCGATCGCGACGTAGATGCAGCGGACCTGCTTGGTCGGGTCGCCCGACTCCCAGTTCTGCTTCTGGTTGATGATCGTGTCGACCGCGACCGTGGTCTTGCCGGTCTTGCGGTCGCCGATGATCAGCTGACGCTGACCGCGGCCGACCGGGGTCATCGAGTCGATGGCCTTGATGCCGGTCTGCATCGGCTCGCCGACGCCCTGGCGCTGCACGACCGTGGCGGCCTGCAGTTCCAGCGGGCGCTGCTCCTCGGCGACGATCTCGCCGAGGCCGTCGATGGGCTCACCCAGCGGGTTCACCACGCGACCGAGGAAGTTGTCGCCAACGGGGGTCGACAGGACCTTGCCGGTCCGCTTGACCTCCTGGCCTTCCTCGATCTTCTCGGACTCGCCCAGGATGACCGCGCCGATCTCCTGAGCCTCAAGGTTCATCGCGACACCGTAGATGCCGCCGGGGAACTCCAGCAGTTCCTCGGTCATCACCGAAGGCAGGCCCTCGACATGGGCGATGCCGTCACCGGTATCGGTGACGACCCCGACCTCCTCGCGGCTGACCTCCGGGGAGTAGCTGGAGACGTAATTCTCGATCGCACTGCGGATCTCGTCCGACGAGATCGTCAGCTCCGCCATGTCTCGTTCCTGCCCTCGGTTAGTTCTTGGAAGGGAGTTGGTGTTGCGCACCGCGCGCCCGGCTCGGTTTCAAGCCGGGGCGCGGTGTCGGCATCAGTCGGCCAGGTCGCGCCGCAGCGTCTGCAGGCGTCCCGTCACGCTGCCGTCGATGACCTCGTCACCGACCTTGATCAGCAGCCCGCCCTCGACACCGGGATCGATCTCCAGGTGCAGAGCGATGGGACGGGCGTAGATCCGCTGCAGGGTGCGCGACAACCGGTCCTGCTGTTCCGCACTGAGCGGGAACGCGGAACGGATGTGCGCCACCGAGCGTTCCCGGCGCTTCGCCGACAGCTCGGCCAGCTCTTCCAGCCCCTCGCTGACCCGCCGGCCACGCGGCCGGGCCACGAGCTGCCGGACCAGTTCGAGGGTCACCGGTTCGACCTTGCCCTCGATGAGCCGGTCCAGCACGGCGGTCTTGCTGGCCGGGTCCCCGGAGGGATCGGACAGCAAGCGCTCCAGGTCCACTTCGGAGCCGATGATGCGGCCCAGCCGGAACAGCTCGTCCTCGACCGCGTCGAGGCGACCCGCCCGCTCGGCCTGCACCAGCAGCGCGGTGCGGGCGAGCTGTTCGAGCCCGCCGACCAGGTCGCTCGGGCTGGACCAGCGTGCGCGGACGGCTTCGACGATCACCGGCAGCGCCCGGGCGCCGACCTTGGGCTCCAACAACCCGCGGGCCAGGTTCTCCCTGGACTGCGCGTCGGTGGAGGCGTCGGCGAGCGCCCGACGGAGCGTGGACTCGCGGCCCAGCAGAGCGGCCACGCCGAACAGCTCGTCGGCGAGCCCGGTGATCTCCGCAGCCTGAGCCCCGTCAGTGGCCTGCAGCAACTGCAGCTGACTCGCTGCCATTGCCTCACGGCTCGCGGCGTTCACGAGGGTGCTCAACTCTCAGCGCCTTTCACTAGGTTCAGGGCTTGGCCGACTCGGCCGGGGCCGAGGTCGCGTCCAGCTCGTCGAGGAACCGGTCAACGGTGCCGCGACGACGCGCCTCGTCCTCCAGGGACTCGCCGACCACCCGGCTGGCCAGGTCGACCGCCTGACGTCCCAGGTCGGAACGCAGTTCGGCGACGATCTGAGCCCGCTGGTGCGCCAGCTGGGACTGGCCCTGGCTGACGATGCGGTCCGACTCGGTCTGAGCCTGGGTCCGCATCTCCTCCAGGATCTGCTGTCCCTCGGCACGGGCGTCGTCGCGAATGCGTGCGGCCTCGGCGCGAGCTTCGGCCAGCTGCGACTTGTACTGCTCCAGGGTCCGCTGCGCCTCGGCCTGCGCGGCCTCGGCCTTCGCGATACCGCCCTCGATCCGCTCGCTGCGCTCCGCGTAGATCTTCTCGAAGCGCGGGACCGCGAACTTCCAGAGCACGAACAGCAGCAGCCCGAACGCGACGAGACCGACCACGATCTCCGCGGGCTCCGGGACGATCGGGTTGTGCTCGCCTTCAGCGGCGAGCAGCATCTGGGTCTTCACCACAACGTCTCCCAACGCGTTGAGCCGTCAGATGATCAGGCAGCCGACGCGATGAAGTAGACGACCAGACCGATCAGCGCGAGCACCTCGACCAGAACGAAGGAGATCCAGGCGATGCCCTGCAGCTGGCCCTGGGCCTCCGGCTGGCGGGCGGTGCCGTTGATGACGGCGGCCCAGATCAGACCAACGCCGATGCCCGGGCCGACGGCGCCGAGGCCGTAGCCGATCGCGGCGAGACCGGGGTTGATGCTGCCCGCAGCCTCAGCGGCCTGCGCGAGAACGATGTTGCTCACTTTCACTACCTTTCACTCGGTCCGCTTTATCTGGGCGGATCGACAGGTCCTTTTTTCGGATCGGAAAGTCTTTGTCGTCGCCCGGTTTTTATTTGTGTCAGGCCTCAGTGGCCTTCGGCCAGCGCTGCGCCGATGAAGTTGGCGGTCAGCAGGGCGAAGATGTAGGCCTGAAGCACCTGAATCAGGGCTTCGACAAAGGTCAGGGCGATAGCGAAGGCGAATGCCACCACGGAGATGGGCTTGAACGCCACGCTCGCCTCGAGGAGCAGGTACTCACCGCCGAGCGTGAACACCAGCAGGATGAGGTGTCCGGCGAACATCGCGGCGAACACTCGGACCGCGAGAGCGGCCGGCTGCGCGACGAACTTCTGCAGGAACTCGATCGGTGCCAGCAGGAGGTAGATCGGCTTCGGAACCCCGGGCGGGAACATGATGTGCTTGAAGTAACCCAGGAAGCCGTGCCGGGCGAAGCCCACCCCGTGGAACACCACGTAGACCACGGCGGCCAGCGCGATCGGGAAACCGATCTTGGACATCGTGGGGAACTGGATGATCGGGATGATCCCGAAGAGGTTGTTCACCAGTACGAACGTGAACAGCGCGAAGATCAGCGGCACGAAGGGACGGAAGTCCTTGGCACCGATCTGCTCCCGGGCAATCTTGTTCCGGCTGAACTCGTAGGCGAACTCGGCCACGAACTGACCCTTGCCCGGAACCAGCTTCAGGTTTCGGGTGGCGATCAGGAAGTAGGCGCCCACGATGATCGCCGAAGCCACGACGAGAACCATCGGCTTGGTGACTCCGCCGGCGATCGGCGGGAGGAAAAAGCTATCGGCGCCCGGCGGCTGGAATGTTCCGCCTTCGGCCAGCATCAGCGCGCCCAACTGGGCTCCTTCCGGTTCTCCCGGCCGAACTTCACTCTTCCGGGGGAATCGTCACGTTTTGCACTTAACGTACCTGATACGCGATCCGGCACGCGGAGGGGCCCTCCCCACCCAGTGGTGTCTGAAGGCCTACCTTCTGGTGCCCTTCAACCCGCTGTGCAGGGAAGGCTTTCGGCCGAGACCTTACCAGCGGGTAAGTAGCCTACCGACATGCTGGTCGGCTACACCTGCGGTTCCACCCGTCCGCAGGTGCGGATTACGCCGTGAGAACGGTTCAGTTACTCGGAATGATGGTCGGGATCTTGGTGCGTTTGAAGGCCACCACTTCAGCCCCCGCCCACACCATGACCGTTGCCAGCATCGTGAAGGCCAACGACTCCCGGTGGATGGCGTCGATGCCTCCCAGCAACGTCATCACCACCAACAGGACCAGCATCTTGCCGACATAACCACCGAGTGCGATGACCATCACAAATTGCGGGTTCATGCCCCCGGAGAACCGCATCAGCCAAATGGTCAGCAGCGAGGACCCGAAGGCCACGACCCCACCGATCAGCGCTCCCACGAGCCCGGGAACCCCGACCAGGACCGTCGCCACGATCGCCCCGAGGACCACGGTGGCCACGCCCGGCCACACCGCGGTGCGCAGCATCGCCGTGGCCAACCTGCGCACGACCTCGGCGTGCGGGTTCTCCGGCTCGGCCCGCTCGCCGGTGGCGGGCTCGGATGCTTCGCTCATCAGGACTCTCGATCGACTCGGGTTCGCATGCGCGGAATCAACGAAATGATAGCGGCCAACAGCACCGTCAAGGCCACGACCCAGCCGACGACCCACGTGTTGAACAGCGTCAACGACACCGCGCCGAAGGCGATCACCGCCGCCCACAGGTACATCAGCAGCACCGCGCGGCGCTGCGAGTGCCCGATTTCCAGCAGCCGGTGGTGCAGGTGCATCTTGTCGGCGTGGAACGGGCTCTTGCCCGCCTTCGTCCGCCGCACCACCGCCATGATCAGGTCCAGCAGCGGGACGAACAGCACCGCCGCGACCACCAGCAGCGGCGAGAGCAGCGCGATCGTGTCGCCCGGCCCGGAGCCGGTGTAGATGATCCGGCCCGAGGCCGAGGTGCTCGCCGTCGCCAGCATCAGGCCGATCAGCATCGACCCCGAGTCACCCATGAAGATCTTCGCGGGCTGGAAGTTGTGCGGCAGGAAGCCCAGGCACGCGCCGGCGATGGCCGCCGCGATCAGCGCCGGCGGGTAGGCGTTGACGTCGCCGTTCTGCCGGTCAAGCACGCTCAGGCAGAACACGAACGTCGCGGCCGCCGAGATCAACCCGATGCCCGAGGCCAGCCCGTCCAGACCGTCGACGAAGTTCATCGCGTTGATCATGGCCACGACCAGCAGCACCGTCAGCAGCTGACCCTGGTTGCTGCCCAGCACCAGCAGCTGACCGACGTGCCCGTCCGTGCCGCCCCACGGCACCCAGAACACGAACCACTGCACACCGGAGAGCACCAGGATCCCGGCCGCGGTGACCTGCCCGGCCAGCTTCGTCAGCGAATCCAGCTCGAACCGGTCGTCGAGCGCGCCCACCAGCACGATCAGCCCGCCGGCGATGAGCACGGCCAGCGAATCCTTGGAGTAGGCGAAACCGCGCGACAGCGCGGGCAGGTTGGCGGCCAGGAACGTCGCGGCCAGCACACCGCCGTACATCGCCACGCCGCCCATCCGCGGCATCGGCTTGACGTGCACGTCGCGGACACGGGGGTAGGCGACCGCGCCCACCCGGATGGCCAGCAACCGGACCAGGCCGGTCAGCAGGAACGTGGTGACCGCCGCCGTGAGCATGACCAGCAGGTACTCACGAGCGGGCAGTCCGACCGGGGCGAAGGGTGCGTAGTCCATACCGGTGGCTCACCCGCGCTGCGGCGCGAAGTCGAAGTCCAGCCCCCAGGACGGAGTAATCAAACCCGGCGCTCCTCATCGCTTGAGAATCGCGGCCCCTGAACGGCGTCGCCGCGGCGCACCGCGCCCAGCGGCGAGACCGCCGCCCGCCCCGACGGGGGCGACTGGTCCGCGTTGTGTCCGCTGTAACGCTATCGATCCCGGTGCTGGGACTTCTCACCGGTCCGCTTCGATCTCCACACCCAGCACGTCGGACAACTCCGCCCTGCTCACGGCGCCGTCCCGCAGCACCCGAGGGGTCCCCTGGGTCAGATCGACGATGGTCGAGGCCACCGCCTCCCCCGAAGGACCGCCCTCCAGGTACACCTGCACGCGGTCACCCAGCTGCGCCTCGGCTTCCTCGGCGTTGGTGGCGGGCGGCTGACCAGTGTGGTTGGCGCTGGAGACGGCCATCGGGCCGACCTCGCGCAACAGGTCCAGCGCGACCGGGTGCAGCGGCATCCGCAGGTTCACGGTGCCCCGGGTCTCGCCCAGGTTCCAGTTCAGTGACGGTGCCTGCGGCAGAACCAGGGACAGGCCACCCGGCCAGAACGCCTCGATGAGCGCGCGAGCCTGCTCCGGAACCGACATCACCAGCCCATCCACAGTGGACCAGGACCCCACGAGGACCGGAACGGGCATGTCCGGGCCCCGCCCCTTCGCCGCCAGGAGCGAACGCACGGCCTCGGCGTCGAAGGCGTCGGCGCCGATGCCGTAGACCGTGTCGGTCGGCAGCACGACGAGCCCGCCGGCGCGGACCGCGTTCGCCGCGGCGGCCAATCCCGCCTTGCGCTTGTCCGGACTGCTGCAGTCAAAAACGGTGCTCACTCCTCGCATCCTGGCACGCCACGCCGAGACCCCTTCAGGTGGTGCAGCGGATCACCGTCCAGGAGCATCCTTACGAGTAACACCGGGGCATCGGCCCGAGATCAATTCGGGTGTGGCCGTGGACACGAAACGAGCCCGACCTCCCACGCGTCTGCCGAACACGGGCACCGACGAAGCACGGAAATGAGGAGAACACTGATGACCGCCCCACCCCAGGGTGTCGAGGTCGACCAGATCGAATTCCCGGCCGGCAAGGTCCGCTACTACAAGGCGGGGACCGACGGGCCACCGATCGTTCTGCTGCACGGCGGCGGACCCGACAACGCCCTGCTGAGCTGGCGGAACACCATCGGCGTTCTGGCCGCCGACCACCGCGTCTTCGCCCCCGACCTGCCCGGCCAGGGCGGCAGCACCGAGTGGCGCGGACGCGGCAACCAGCGCACCTTCGAAGAGGTCCTGCGCTGGCTGCTCGACGCCTGGAGGATCCCGCAGGCCACCCTGGTCGGCCTGTCCATGGGCGGCAGCATCGCGACCGGTTTCACGCTGCGCCACCCGCAGCGGGTGCGCGCGCTCGCGCTCGTCGACAGCACCGGGGTGCAGCACCGCATGCCGCACCACCTGGCCACCTACCTGCTGATGCGCACCGGGTTCAGCGGGCGGATGGCCGCCACGCTGCTGCGGAGCAACCGCTCCCTGGCCCGCTTCGCGCTGAACAAGGTGTTCTTCGCCGACGCCTCCTCGGTGCGGGACCTGGACTCCATCGTCGACGAGGTCAGGGCCGAAGCCGCCGTCCGCCGCTCGGTCTTCGCCGACTGGCACGCCGACGCGATCAACCGCCGCTCGATGACCATCAACCACCTGCCCCAGCTCAACCGGATCACCTGCCCCGTCACCGTGATCCACGGCGAGAAGGACGCCCTGATCCCGGTCGCCTCCGCCCAGGCAGTGGCGGGCGCCATCCCGGGCGCGCAGCTGCGGGTCATGCCGCAGGCGGGCCACTGGCCCAACCGCGAACGCCCCACCGAGTTCAACGCGCTGCTCCGCGAGTTCGTCAACGCCGTCAACACCCCGGCGATCGCCCCGCAGAAGGGGACCAACGGCCCGGCCAAGCGCGATGAGAGCGCGGAGGCCCCGACGCACCGGCTGAAGGTCCCCAAGGCCGGCGAGTCCGCGAAACCGGCGGACACCGCCAGCACCGAGGAAGCGCACGCCCCCGCCGCGAAGGACGAAGGCGTGGACTCCCCGACCAAGCTGCTGAAGGTCGGGCCGGTCGGCAGCACCCCTGAATCCGCCGAGTCCACCGAGGACGTCGCGGGAACCACCGAGTCCGCGGAACCGGAGGGAACCGAATCGGCGGAGTCGAAGACGACCGAGGAGACGGAATCGGCGGAGTCGGAGCCAGCCGAGGAATCCGATTCGGCGGAGTCCAAACCGGCCGAGAAGACCGAGTCGACGGAAAGCGACTCGGCGGAGAGGCAAGCCGCGGACGCCGAGTCCCCGGAGAAGCCTGCCGACGACAACGCCGAGACCGCCGACGCTGAGCAGAAGGCGACCACCGACGCACCGACCCGCTTCATGAAGGTCGGCTCGGAACCGTCGACCCCGGCAGCAGAAGAAGAGCCGGAAGCCGAAACCGAGAAACCCACCGAGAAGCCCTCGGACAGCACCTCCGAAGACGACGAGAAGCCGAAGAAGGACGACTCCCCAGGCACCGGCGACAAGCCCGCGACCTGAGCAAGGGGACCTTCCGCTCACCAGAGGCCCCTGTCCATCACCGGGAATCCGATCCCCGGCGGGCAGGGGCCCTTCTCATCGCGAGGAAGGGAACCTTCCTGTCACTCCGGGTGGGTGCGGCGGGCGGTGGCGAAACGGGGTCGGCCGGCGAGGTCCGGGTGCTCCTGGACCTCGGTCAGGACCCTGCGGGCGCGCAGCAGCGCGGGCACCGAGCCGCCGTGGGTGTCGTCGTGCTCGATCGCCACACCGCCACCCGGTTTGAGCAGCCGGGCCGCGCAGGCCACCACGTGGCGGACGACGTCGAGTCCGTCCCGGCCGCCGAAGACGGCCTCGTGCGGGTCGTGGTGGCGGACCTCCGGCGGAACCGGGGTTCCGTCGGGGACGTACGGCGGATTGCAGACGACCAGATCGACCAGGCCCTCCAACTCCATGAACAGCATCGGGTCGGTGACGTCGCCGGAGTAGAGGCCGATCGGGGTGTCCCCCGCCTCCGACCGCAGGCCGGCGTTGCGGCGGGCCCACGACAGGGCGGCGGGGTCCTTCTCGACCGCGTGCACGCACGCGTCGGGGCGGACGTGCGCCAAGGCGAGGGCGAGCGCTCCCGAACCCGAGCACAGGTCGACGATCGTGGGCCGCTCGACGCCGTCCACGACACCGACACCCCACTCGACCAGCAGCTCGGTCTCCGGGCGGGGCACGAACACGCCGGGCCCGACCTCCAGGTCCACGCCGCCCAGGTGGGCGCGGCCGGTCAGGTGCTGCAGCGGGACGCGCGCGGCGCGGCGGCCCACCAGTTCCTGCAGCGCCTCCACGACCGGCGGGTCGACCAGGGGAACCATCATGAGCTTGGTGCGCTCGACGCCGAGCAGATGCGCGGCGAGCAGCTCGGCGTCGGCGCGCGGACTACCCACGCCCGCCGCCGCAAGAGTGCGCTCGGCCTCCAGGATTGCCAAGCGCAGTGGCTGTCGGGTCACGTCGATCAGCTTAGAGCGCAAGGCGCTCGTTGCGATCGGCAGCGAGCAGCGCGTCGAGCACCGCGTCCAGGTCGCCGTCGAGAACGTGGTCGAGGTTGTACGCCTTGTAGTTGACCCGGTGGTCCGAGATCCGGTTCTCCGGGAAGTTGTAGGTGCGGATGCGCTCCGAGCGGTCCACCGTGCGGACCTGGCTGCGACGGGTCTCCGACGCCTCGCGCTCCGCCTCTTCCTCGGCTGCCGCCTGCAAGCGGGCCTTGAGCACCTGAATGGCGCGCAGCTTGTTCTGCAGCTGCGACTTCTCGTTCTGGCAGGACACCACGATGCCCGTCGGCAGGTGGGTGATGCGCACCGCGGAGTCCGTGGTGTTCACGCTCTGCCCACCCGGCCCGGAGGACCGGTACACGTCGATGCGCAGGTCCTTCTCGTCGACCTCGACCTCGACCTCTTCCGGTTCGGGGTAGACCAGGACACCGGCCGCGGAGGTGTGCACGCGTCCCTGGGACTCGGTGACCGGCACGCGCTGCACGCGGTGCACGCCACCTTCGAACTTCATCTTCGACCACACGCCGTCGGGGCTGTTGTCGCCGGACTTGGCCTTGAGCGCGACAGTGGCGTCCTTGTAGCCGCCGAGATCGGATTCGGTGGCGTCGAGAACCTCGGCGCGCCAGCCGCGGCGCTCGGCGAAGCGCAGGTACATGCGCAGCAGGTCACCGGCGAACAGCGCGGACTCCTCGCCACCTTCACCGGACTTGACCTCCAGCACCACGTCGGAACCGTCGTGCGGGTCCCGCGGCAGCAGCAGCTCGGTGAGCTTGTCCTCCAGCTCGGGGATGCGCTCGGCGAGCCGCTCGGCCTCCTCGGCGAACCCCTCGTCCTCGGTGGCGAGCTCCTGCGCGGTCTCCAGGTCGGAGCGAACCTCGTCCAGCTCGCGCGAGGTGCGCACGATGGGGGTGAGCTCGGCGTAGCGGCGGCCGAGCTTGCGGGCGTTCGCCTGGTCGACGTGCACGCTCGGGTCGGCCAGCCGCTTCTCCAGATCGTCGTACTCGGCGAGCAGGCCTTCGAGCTTCGATGTCTCCACGGGGCGACCCTTTTCCTGACGGCTGTGAAGTGGGACGAAGCCGCCCCGGTCGAGACGGCCCTCACGCAAAGACGGCGCCCGCCCTCACGCGCGATGCGGAGAGCGGGCGCCGTCGGCGCAGCTACTTCTTGCGCTTGCCGTAACGGGCCTCGAAGCGGGCCACGCGGCCACCGGTGTCCAGGATCTTCTGCTTGCCCGTGTAGAACGGGTGGCAGTTCGAGCAGACCTCAACGGTGATCTGACCGCTCTTGCGGGTGCTGTGGGTGGTGAAGCTGTTGCCACAACCGCAGTTGACCTGCGTCACCACGTACTCGGGGTGAATGCCACTCTTCAACGGCTTTTCCTCTCAACTTGGCCGCCGGGTCCACGCGCCCATCGCAGCGTGGTGAACCGGGACCGGAACCAGCCTTCAATTGTGCCAGACCACGGCACGCGACCTGCAACGCAGGTGTTCGGGCCAGTATTCCCGGAGCCGCTCGTCGCACCAGTGCGACCGCCCGGCGCAGCAGAGCAACCGCCTGCCGAGACCAGGCGCACCCGAGATGCACAACCCCGTGAACACCGTTCATCATTTGCGCGTGTTGTTCTGCGCTGTGCTGGGGAAACTCACGATCAAGTCGTGGGTGTCCCTCCCTCTGCTCTTCTTGGGCAGCGCCACCGGCGTCGCCGCGCTGATCGACCTGCTGGCGTTACAGAACGAACCGACGCTGCAGAGCGAGCTGTCGCTGTCGGCTCCGCTGCTGTTCGGCTTCGCCGCCGGGCTCGCGCTGTTCAGCGCCGACCAAGTGCAGTGGCGCTTCCGCTGGCAGCGGCTGAGCCTGCGCATCGCCTATCCGCTGGCGATGGTCGCGTGCGCGGTCGCCCTGGACGCCTTCACGCTGCCGATCGGCGCCGCTCTGATCATCGGACCGATCGCAGCGGTCCTGCTCGCGGCGATGCTGATGCGCAACGCCGCTACGCGCGACAAGGCCGACTACCTCACCTCGTGAGCGCGCGGCACCGGTGAGCAAGGGAACCTTCCTGTCACCGCCCCGCTGAGCAGGGCTGAGCACGGGAACCTTCCTGTCACCCCCAACGCAAAAAGCAGGGCCCGCACCACTCGGGTGCGGGCCCTGCTTTCCGGTGGGGACGATCAGTCGTCGTCCTTGCCCGGGGTGGTCTTGGCGACCTGCATCAGGAACTCGATGTTGGTGCGCGACTTGCGCAACCGGTCCTGCAGGAGTTCCAGAGCCTGCTGCGCGTCGAGGGCGGAGAGCACCCGGCGCAGCTTGTGCGTGACGGCCAGCTCGTCCGAGGACAGCAGGATCTCGTCCTTGCGGGTGCTGGAGGAGTCCACGTCGACCGCCGGGAACAGCCGCTTGTCGGCGAGCTTGCGGTCCAGCTTGAGCTCCGCGTTACCGGTGCCCTTGAACTCCTCGAAGATGACCGTGTCCATGGTCGAACCGGTCTCCACCAGCGCGGTGGCGAAGATGGTCAGCGAACCGCCGTTCTCGATGTTGCGAGCCGCGCCCAGGAACCGCTTCGGCGGGTACAGGGCGGTGGAGTCGACACCACCGGACAGGATTCGCCCGGATGCCGGGGCCGCCAGGTTGTAGGCGCGGCCCAGACGGGTGATCGAGTCCAGCAGCACGACGACGTCGTGGCCCATCTCCACCAGGCGCTTGGCGCGCTCGATGGACAGCTCGGCGACCGTGGTGTGGTCCGACGGCGGACGGTCGAAGGTGGAGGCGATGACCTCACCCTTGACCGAGCGCTGCATGTCGGTGACCTCTTCCGGACGCTCGTCCGCCAGGACGACCATCAGGTGGCACTCGGGGTTGTTCGTGGTGATCGCGTTGGCGATCGCCTGCAGCACCATCGTCTTACCGGCCTTGGGCGGCGAGACGATCAGCGCGCGCTGCCCCTTGCCGACGGGCATCACCAGGTCGATGATCCGGCCGGTCAAGTTCTGCGGCTCGGTCTCCAGACGCAGCCGCTCGTTCGGGTACAGCGGCGTCAGCTTGTGGAACTCGGAGCGGCTCTTGGCCGCTTCCGGCTCCAGGCCGTTGATGGAGTCCACCCGCACCAGCGGGTTGAACTTCTGCCGCTGCTGCTCGCCCTCGCGAGGCTGCTTGATGACGCCCTTGATCGCGTCACCGCGGCGCAGGCCGTACTTGCGCACCAGCGACAGCGAGACGTAGACGTCGTTCGGGCCGGCCAGGTAGCCGGAGGTGCGCACGAAGGCGTAGTTCTCCAGCACGTCGAGGATGCCGGCGACGGGCAGCAGGACGTCGTCCTCGCGGACCTCCGGCTCGCCACCTTCACCACGACCGCGGTTGCGGCGGCGGTCGCGGAAGCGACGGCCACCTCGGCCCCGGCGACCGCCCTCGTCGTCATCGTCCTGCCGGTTGTCCCGGTCCTGGCGATCCTGACGATTGTTGTCCCGGTCCTGCCGGTCCTGGCGGTTGTCCCGGTCCTGCCGGTTGTTCTCGGACTTGCGCTCGGCGGTGCCGCCGCCGCGCTGGTCGTCGGCACCGCCCGACTCGGTGCCCGCGTTGCGCCCGTTGGAACGGCGGCGGCGGTTGTTGCCACGACGATTGTCGTCGTCACCGCCACTTTCGCCGGACTGCCGCCGGGTGCGGGTGCGCGTGGGGGCGGAGCCGTTGTTGTTCGACTCGGCCGCGGTGTCGCGCGAGGCGTTGTCGCCCTCGTTGCTGGTGCTGTCGAGGGTCGGCTGGCTTCCCTTGGCGGGGGATTCTTCGCTGCGCACCTGCGCCTTCTTCGCGGTCGAGCGGGTCCGCGGCGCAGTGCTGCCGCCGCCCTGCTTCTCCTTGATCGCGGCGATCAGGTCGCCCTTGCGGAGGCCCCCGGTCTCGATCCCCAGTTCCCCCGCGAGTTGGCGCAGCTCGGCAAGAACCATGCCTGAGAGTCCGCCGCGTCGCCGCGGAGTGCCGTTGGCCTCGGCGTCCTGCTGGCCAGCAGATGAGGTGCCGTTGGCGGCCTCGCTGCTCAACAGATCGGTGTTGCTCACGAATGTCCTTCCTGACCGGACCGCGCCTCCTACGCGACCCAGCGGATTGCCCGCCCGCTCGTTTGAGTGCGGACGGCCGGTATGTGCTACCAGCCCTTTCGCCGGTCGGATTCGCCCCTCGGACGCAGCATTACCGACTTCGACGTTGGCTCGGGGAACCAGCAGCACCGGGCAGTGGGAGGCACCCGGCTCGCGTGGTTCATGTGCGACGCATCCACTCCGATCCACACGTGCCGATGCACGTCCTGCCGCCTCATTCCAGGAATCCCCGACTCTCGGATTGCCCCGGTGGTGAACCGGGAAACTTCAGGATCCGGGTCGGCGTCATGGTCACCTTGGGAGGCCACACCGTGGAACTTAAAGCCCCCACCCCGACATCGGCAACGGATTGGCGCCGATGATCCCGAAGCAAACTCACTTTGAGTTGACAACTCCTGCCTCGGTCACCGCGGTCGCCAGACCCGCCTAAGTTGATCTTCGCCCTTGTCGGGCGGAGTCCAATTCACAGCGGGAGATGCGCCCCGGAAAACGATGTTCCGGGCACGGCACCGGCCCTAGGCGCGGTGACTGATTGACCTTGAGGGTAGACGCCCCGTAGTTCGGGTGCAACAACCCCCTGGGCGTGGCGCCCTTGCAGATCGTGCCGTCGACATTCAGCGAAACGAAGGCCCCCGGAAGCGGGCGCGATCCTCGAAGTCGAAGATCAGGTCCGCCTAGTTTCCTCCGGCGCCTCGCACAGCCGGATCGTCGGCGACACTTCCTTTCTACCACTTCTCGCGAAACCGCCGCGCCCCGGGCCGGTGAACTGCCCTTTTCCACTCAGCGCACAGCCCGGGGACGGCGACTCAACACGAGATGACCAGCGCGCGGAATCAGCCCTCGACGTGCGTTCGGACACCTTCGCGATCGACCGGAAGATCCAGCGCCTTGAACCCGCTCGGAGCAACCTCGTGCGCGTTCGCGTTCTTGCTCGGGAGCGCCAGCACGGTCGGGCCCGCGCCGGACACGGCCGCCGCGATCCCCTCGGCGCGCAGCGCGCGCACCAGCGCGACGGTCTCCGGCCACGCCGGTTCGCGGTAGTCCTGGTGCAGCCGGTCATCGGTCGCGGCCAGCAGCAGCGACGGGTCACGGGTGATCGCGTGCACGGCGAGCGCAGCACGACCTGCCGCGAACGCGGCGTCGGCGTGCGGAACCCGCTCCGGCAGCAGCCCCCGCGTCACGTGCGTCGACGATTCCCCTTGCGGCACAAAGGCGACCGGCGACACGTCCGGATGCGCCGGCACGCTCGCCGCGCGGAAGCGGTCGGATTCCCGCCAGGCGACGACGAAATCTCCGAGCAGGCTCGCCGCCACGTTGTCGGCGTGCCCCTCGCGCACCGCCGCCAGGTGCAGCGCGCGCTCGACGTTTTCCGTTGCCCGCAGGTCGATTCCCGCCAAACCGTGCGCGACGGCGATACCGGCGACGATCGCCGCCGCGGAGGATCCCAGCCCCCGCGAATGCGGAATGTTGTTCTCGCAGTGCAGATCGAGGGCGGGCAGGTCCTGAATCCCCAGTTCCACCAGGGTGTCGTGCACGACGCGGACGACGAGGTGCCGCTCATCGCCGGGCAGCAACCCCGCGCCCTGCCCGGCCACCGACACCGTCGCCGTACCGGGCGGGCCGTCGATCACGCGCGCGAAGACCGTGTCGCACAAGGACAACGCCATGCCCAGCGCGTCGAAACCGGAGCCGAGGTTCGCCGTCGACGCGGGAACCTCGACCCGGACCGACCGCGCCGGGAGCGAGCTCAACGCAACTCCAACGCGTCGGCGACCGCGCTCGGGTCGACCGGCAGCGGCTCGACCTCGACCATGCCCGCCAGCGCGGTGTCGGGATCCTTCAACCCGTGACCGGTGACGGTGCAGACCACGACGGAACCCTTCGGCAGGCTTCCGTCGGCGGAACTGGCCAGCAGCCCCGCCACGCTCGAGGCCGACGCGGGCTCGACGAACACGCCCTCCCGGCCCGCGAGAACCCGGTAGGCGTTGAGGATCTCCTCATCCGTCACCGCCGAGAACAGGCCATTCGAAGCGTCCTTGGCCTTGACCGCGCCCTGCCAGGAAGCCGGGCTGCCGACGCGGATCGCGGTCGCGATCGTCTCGGGCTCGGCGACCGGCTGACCGTGCACCAGCGGCGCGGCACCCGCGGCCTGGAAACCGAACATCCGCGGCAGCGAGTCGGTGATCCCGTCGCGGTGGTACTCGGTGTAGCCCTTCCAGTAGGCCGTGATGTTGCCGGCGTTGCCGACCGGCAGGCAGTGGATGTCGGGGGCGCGGCCCAGCACGTCGCAGATCTCGAACGACGCGGTCTTCTGGCCCTCCAAGCGGACCGGGTTGACCGAGTTGACCAGGGTGACCGGGTGCTCGGCGGCGGTCTTGCGGGCCAGTTCCAGGCAGTCGTCGAAGTTGCCCTGCACCTGCAGGATCTTGGCGCCGTGCACCACGGCCTGGGCGAGCTTGCCCAGCGCGATCTTGCCCCGGGGCACCAGCACCGCGGAGGTCAGCCCCGCGCGGGCGGCGTAGGCGGCTGCCGAGGCCGAGGTGTTGCCGGTGGAGGCGCAGATGACGGCCTTGCTGCCCTCGGCGAGCGCGTGGGTGATGGCCACCGTCATGCCGCGGTCCTTGAACGAACCGGTCGGGTTGGCACCCTCGACCTTCAGGTAGACGGTGCATCCCGTCTGCTCGGACAGGTACGGCGCAGGAACCAGCGGGGTGTTGCCCTCCTGCAGGGTCACGACGTGAGCCCCGTCGGGAACCTCCACCCGGTCCCGGTAGGCCTCGATCAGGCCCGGCCACCCGGCCCCGGACCGCGGCGGAGCACTCTGGATGTTCGTCACGTCGGTTCACCTTCCACGCGCATCACGCTGACCACTTCGCGCACAATCGGGAGCTGCGCGATTTTGTCCACTGTGGACGAAAGTGCCGCGTCGGGGGCGGTGTGCGTGACCACCACGAGACTGGCCTCCGCACCTCTGCCCTGCTGACGCACCACCGAAATGCTCACATCGTGCTCGTTGAACGTCGCCGCGACCTGCGAGAGGACACCAGGTTTGTCGGCCACGTCGAGACTGATGTGGTAGCGGGTCGGGGTATTGCCCATCGGCTGGACCGGCAGCTGGGCGTGCGCGGACTCCCGCGGCCCCTTGCCCTTGACGACCAGGTTCCGGGCGACCGCCACGAGGTCTCCCAACACCGCGCTCGCCGTAGGGGCGCCCCCGGCGCCCTGCCCGTAGAACATGAGCTGACCGGCGGCCTCGGCCTCCACGAACACCGCGTTGAACGCCCCGCCCACACCGGCCAGCGGATGGCTGCGCGGGATCATCGCCGGGTGCACGCGCGCCGACACCGACTCGGTGCCGTCCTCGTCGATCACCCGCTCGCAGATCGCCAGCAGCTTCACCGTGCGATCGAGGGTCGCCGCCGCCGCGATGTCGCCCGGAGTGACCGCGGAGATCCCCTCCCGGTGCACATCACTGGCCGTCACGCGGGTGTGGAAGGCCAGCGACGCGAGGATGGCTGCCTTCGCCGCAGCGTCGAAACCGTCCACGTCCGCCGTCGGATCCGCCTCCGCGTAGCCCAGGCGCCCGGCCTCGTCGAGGGTCTCCGAGTAGCCGGCTCCGGTGGAATCCATCGCCGACAGGATGTAGTTCGTCGTGCCGTTGACGATGCCCATGACCCGGTTGATCCGGTCACCGGCCAACGACTCGCGCAGCGGCCGCAGCAGCGGAATGGCCCCCGCCACGGCGGCCTCGAAGTAGATGTCGGTGCCCGCCTCGTCGGCAGCCGCGTACAGCTCCGACCCGTGCTCGGCCAGCAGCGCCTTGTTCGCCGTGACCACCGACTTGCCCGAACGCAGCGCGGTGAGCAGCAGCGATCGGGCCGGTTCGATGCCGCCGATGAGCTCGACGACGACATCGACGTCACCTTCCACCAACGCCTGGGCATCGGTGGTCAGCAGGTTCTCTGGCACCTCGGGATGCTTGTGCGGGCGCCGCACCGCGACGCCGGTGACCAGCATCGGGGCCCCCGTGCGCGCCGCGAATTCCTCCGGTTGGTCCCGCAGCAGCCGCAGCACCTCGGTGCCCACGGTGCCGCAGCCCAACAGCGCGACCCTGATCGGTTCACGGTCCCGGATCACTCACACCTCCAGCCGGAGCAGGTCGTTCTCGGTTTCCCTGCGCAGCAACAATCGCGCCTGACCAGCGCGAACCGCAACCACCGGCGGCTTGGGCAGGCGGTTGTAGTTGCTGGCCATCACGTAGCAGTACGCCCCGGTGGCAGCCACCGCGAGCAGGTCTCCCGGAGCAATGTCCTCTGGAAGCCAGCAATCGCGCACCACTACGTCACCGGATTCACAGTGCTTGCCCACGATGCGGGACAGAACCGGCTCCGCTTCGGCCGAACGCGACACCAATCGGCTGTCGTAGACCGCGTCGTAGAGCGAGGTGCGGATGTTGTCGCTCATCCCGCCGTCAACGCTGACGTAACGGCGCTCGACGTCGGCTCCCAGCGCGACGTCCTTGATCGTGCCCACCTCGTAGACGGTGATCATGCTCGGGCCGACGATGGCGCGACCCGGCTCCACCGCGATCTTGGGAACCGGAAGACCAGCGTTGTCGGCTTCCTTGCCCACGATCTCGAACAGCCGGGTGGCCAGCTGCGATGGAGGCATCGGGTCGTCGTCCGGGGTGTAGGCGATGCCCAGCCCGCCACCGAGGTCGACGGTGTCGGCGGAAGCCAGCGCGTCCTCGCCGTGCTCCTCGCGCAACTCGGCCAGCAGGCGCACCACCCGGTGCGCGGCCAGCTCGAAACCGTCCACCTCGAAGATCTGCGAACCGATGTGGCTGTGCAGACCGGCCAGCTCCAGCGAATCGGCCTTGAGCACCCGGGCCACGGCCTCGGCTGCCTGCCCCGCGGCCAGCGAGAACCCGAACTTCTGGTCCTCGTGCGCGGTGGCGATGAACTCGTGGGTGTGCGCCTCGACGCCGACGGTCACCCGCACCAGCACCCGCTGCCGAGCGCCGCGCTGGGTGGCGATGTGGTCGAGCCGGGCGATCTCGTGGAACGAGTCCAGCACCACCGAGCCGACCCCGGCCTCCACGGCGGCGGTCAGCTCGGCCACGGACTTGTTGTTGCCGTGGAACGTGATGCGCTCAGCCGGGAACCCCGCGCGCAGCGCCACGGCGAGTTCGCCGCCGCTGCACACGTCCAGGCTCAGCCCCTCCTCGGCGACCCAGCGGGCCACCTCGGTGCACAGGAACGCCTTGGAGGCGTAGTGCACGGCGGACGGGTCGCCGAACGCCTGGGCGTAGTCGCGAGCGCGGGACCGGAAGTCGTCCTCGTCGAGCACGAACAGCGGCGTGCCGTACTGCTCGGCGAGTTCCCGCACGTCCAGGCCGGCGACGCGGACGACGCCGTCAGCGCCGCGCTCGCTGTTGCGCGGCCACACCTGGGGGTGCAGCTGATCGATCTCCCCGGAGCTCGCCGGAGACGGTCCTGCGGTGTTGCCGGGTGGCACGACATCGGCGTGCCGAGGCCCGGCGGGATGGGCGCGCATGTTGACAAAGCTCCTTCGCGCAGCCTGCCGCTGGACAGGCGGTGAAATCAGGCGGCACGGCACCCTCCTCGTCGAGGGTGAGCCATCCGCCTGCGATTACATCTGTTCCGGCGCGCTCACGCCGAGCAGGCCCAGACCGTTGGCCAGCACCTGGCGGGTGGCCTCGCACAGCTGCAGCCGGGCGATGGTCAGCGGGTTGGACTGGTCGTCACCGGGCTGCAGCACGCGGCACGCGTCGTAGAACTTGTGGTACGCGCTGGCCACGTCCTCCAGGTAACGAGCCACCCGGTGCGGTTCGCGCAGCTGGGCGGCCGAGCGCACCACGCGGGGGAACTCGCCCAGGGTGCGGATCAGGTCGCCCTCACGTTCGTGGGTGAGCAGCGACAGATCGGCATTCTCCACGGATCCCCGCTCGATGCCCAGGGAGGTGGCGTTGCGCTGCAGCGACGACAACCGGGCGTGCGCGTACTGCACGTAGAAGACCGGGTTCTCGTTGGTGCGCTTGCTGATCAGGTCCAGGTCGATGTCCACCGCGGAGTCCACCGAGGAGCGGATCAGCGAGTAGCGCGCGGCATCGACGCCCACGGCCTCGACGAGGTCCTCGAGGGTGACCACGGTGCCGTTGCGCTTGCTCATGCGGACGGGTTTGCCGTCGCGCATCAGGTTCACCATCTGGCCGATCAGCACCTCGACCACCGAGGGGTCGTCGCCGAGCGCCGCGGCTGCGGCCTTGAGCCGGGCGATGTAGCCGTGGTGGTCGGCACCGAGCATGTAGATGCACAGGTCGAAACCGCGGGACCGCTTGTCGCGCAGGTAGGCGATGTCGCCGGCGATGTAGGCCGGCGCGCCGTCGCTCTTGATGACGACCCGGTCCTTGTCGTCGCCGTACTCGGTGGAGCGCAGCCACCAGGCGCCGTCGGTGTAGTAGAGGTGATCGGAGGCCTTGAGCTGCTCGACGCAGGTCTCGACCTGGCCGGAGCTGTGCAGCGAGTCCTCGTGGAAGTAGACGTCGAAGACGGTGCCGAAATCGTTCAGGCTCTGCTTGATCTCTTCGAACATCAACCCGACGCCGACGCGGCGGAAGGTCTCGTGCCGCTCGTCCTCGGGCTGTTCCAGCACGCCCGGCTCCGCCTTGAGGACCTGGTCGGCGATCTCGGCGATGTAGCCGCCGCCGTAGCCGTCCTCCGGGGCGGGCTCGCCCTTGGCCCCGGCGATGAGGGATCGGACGAAGCGGTCGATCTGCGCACCGGCGTCGTTGAAGTAGTACTCGCGGGTCACCTCGGCGCCCTGAGCGGAAAGTACCCGTCCCAGCGCATCGCCGGCGGCCGCCCAGCGGGTGCCGCCGAGGTGGATGGGGCCGGTCGGGTTGGCCGAGACGAACTCCAGGTTCACCTTCAGGCCGTTGTAGAGGTCGCCCTTGCCGTACTCGGCGCCGCTGCCCAGCGCCTCGCGCACGATCTGGCCCTGGGCGTCGGGCGCGAGCCGCAGGTTCAGGAAGCCGGGACCGGCGACGTCGGCCACGTCGATGGCGTCCTGGCTGGTCAGCGCCTCGGCGAGCCAGGTGGCGAGGTCGCGCGGGGCGACCCCTGCCTTCTTGGCGACCTGCATCGCGATGTTGGTCGCGTAGTCGCCGTGCTCCGGGTTTCGCGGGCGCTCGACGGTGACCGCCTCAGGCAGCACCGACGTGTCCAGCCCACGGGCGGAGAGCACGTCGACGGCGGTGTTGCGGACCAGTTCAGCGAGCGCGGCAGGAGTCACCCTGTGAAGTTTAGGGATCCTTCCACCCAGTTCAGACGCCGGGTGCCGCCCACTCCGTGGACTCGACGAGGGCCGTTCGGCCCAGCCGGGATTGGGCGACGCGCGCGAGGCGACCACGGGGCGTGATCGAAGCGTTGTCTGTGTGTGAGAACGTGTGGTGGCGAGCATTTGCCTATCGGCACACCGCCACACGGGCAATCTCTACACTGGCGGGCGCTGTCCCCCGGTTCTGGCGAGACGAGGTTTGCGAGCAGCATGGCTAAGAACAAAGCGGTGCGCGGCGCCGCCGTGGTGAACCAACGATCCATCCCGTGGCTGCTGGTCTCCGGGGTGACGGTGGTCGCGGTGTTCGCAGCGGTGATCTTCGGATACGCCTACACCCGGTGGTCCGATCAGGCCGCGACGCGCGATGCGCAGGCAGCCGCGGAGAAGGCCACCGAGGCGTTCAAGCCGTCGCCGCAGAACCCGGACCCGTCGAAGACGATCCCCGGGGTCGTCACCGCTGACTACAAGGCGCAGCTGCACGTCACCCCGAGCCAGCGCGTCGCCTACGACAAGAACCCGCCGTTCGGCGGCCCGCACGACGGCGTCTGGGCCGACTGCACCGGTGTGGTCTACCCGCAGGCGGTTCGCACCGAGAACATGATCCACTCGCTGGAGCACGGCGCGGTCTGGATCGCCTACAACCCGGAGAAGGTCGACCAGGCCGGCCTGGACCGCCTCAAGGTCCGCGCCCAGGGCAAGCCGTACACGATGCTGTCGCCGTACCCGGGCCTGGACAAGCCGATCTCGCTGCAGTCCTGGGGGCACCAGCTCAAGGTCGACAGCGCCGACGACCCGCGGATCGACCAGTTCATCACCGCGCTGCGCCTGAACAACAACGGCGTGTACCCCGAGGTCGGCGGTTCCTGCCAGGCCTACCCGGGTGCGTTCGACACCAACAGCCCGCCGAAGTTCGACGCGACTCCGCCCGGCCCGGATGCGGTCACCATGGACGGCAAGGGCGCGAACACCGGCACCGGCGAAATGGGCCAGTGAGCCCGTTGCCCCAGGCACGACGCGTTTCGCAGGTCATCGTCGCCATCGTGGCGGCTTTCTCCCTGCTGCTGTTGGGGGCGGCGCTCGGACTGCTGATCCGGGTGCCGTCCTTCGACAGCGCAGAGCCCGAGGCCACGGCGGTCGACGTCGGGTTCTCGCAGGACATGAGCGTCCACCACCAGCAGGCGGTGACCATGGCGACGCTGGCGCGGGAACGCGCCGATGACGTCGCCACCCGGCAGCTCGCTTTCGACATCGAGACCAACCAGCGAGACCAGATCGGTCGCATGCAGGGCTGGTTGGGCATCTGGAACCAGCCGGCCCAGACGACGGGGCCGGTCATGCAGTGGATGACCGAGACCGGTGGCCACCAGCACGGCGCCGCTCCGATGCCGATGCCGATGTCCGGCGGCGCCTTGATGCCGGGCATGGCCACCAGCGAGGAGCTCTCCCGGCTCGGCTCGCTTCGAGGCCCGGAGTTCGACGTCTACTTCCTGCAGCTGATGCTGCGCCACCACCAGGGTGGAGCTCCGA
Source organism: Saccharopolyspora sp. NPDC049357 (assembly GCF_040677225.1). Classification (NCBI taxonomy): domain Bacteria; kingdom Bacillati; phylum Actinomycetota; class Actinomycetes; order Pseudonocardiales; family Pseudonocardiaceae; genus Saccharopolyspora; species Saccharopolyspora sp. NPDC049357. Next base: position 237,978 of record NZ_JBFAQJ010000003.1, read on the forward strand.
TGGCCGAGTACGGCGCGACGCACGCCGCGGTCCCCGCGGTCCGCGCCCTGGCGAAGAACATGCTCGGCTCCCAGGGCAGCGAGATGGAGCTGATGAAGACCATGCTCAGCCAGCGCGGCGCCAAGCCGCTGGCGTGAGCATGGGAACCTTCCGCTCATTCTGAGCCGCGTTCACCAGGTCAGCTCCCGGCAGCGGCGAGCGCATTCGGCGGGCTCGACCTGCAGGGTCGCGTGCTCGATCCGGTAGCGATCCGAGAGCAGCCGCTGCGCGGCGGTGAGGACACCGCCGTGGTCTGCGTCGGGACCTGCCGTCAGGTGGGCGGAGGCGACCTCCATGCCCGACGTCAGCGTCCACACGTGCAGGTCGTGAACCTCCGTGACCGACGGCAGCGCGGCCAGATCGCTGCGCATCGCCTGCACGTCGAGACCCTCCGGAGCCTGCTGCACCAGGATCCGCAGCGCTTGACGGGCGAGCGTGAAGGTTCGGGGCAGGACGAAGAGCCCGACACCGACGGCGATGATCGGGTCGGCGAGGTACCAGCCGAACGCCCAGGTCACGAAGCCGCCGACGAGCACCCCTGCCGAGCCGACGGTGTCAGCGAGGACTTCCAGGTAGGCGCCGCGCACGTTGAGGCTCTCGCCCGCGCCCTTGCGCAGCAGCGCGAACACGACGAGGTTGGCCAGCAGACCGGCGGCCGCGGTGACCATCATCGGCAGGCCGGCGACCTCCTGCGGCTGCCGGAACCGCTCCACGGACTCGAACAGGATGTAGCCGGCGACGCCGAACAGCAGCACAGCGTTGGCCAGCGCTGCGAGAACTTCGATGCGGTAGAGACCGAAGGTGCGCTTGTTGCCTACGGGACGTCGCGCAGCGGTGATCGCCGCCAGCGCCATCCCCACCCCCAGGACGTCGGTGAGCATGTGCCCTGCGTCGGACAGCAGGGCGAGCGACGACGTCAGCCACCCGACGACGGCTTCCAGCACGAAGAAGGCGAGCAGCACGCCGAAGGCAATGGACAGCCTGGTCACGTAGCGGCCGGACGCGTGGACCGCATCGGCGGCGGATCCGTGCCCATGACCGTGCCCCATCTCTTCGCCTCCTCACGTCCAGGTCAGATACATAGCAAAGTATGCATGATTTGAAGCGCGGGACGAAAGTGCCCTGCAACTCAGATCACCACCCCGCCCACCGAGGCGCGGTGACAGGAAGGTTCCCAAGCGCCCATCCACCGGCAACTCCCAGATGAACACCGTCGAGGGCAGCAATCCGACCCCATCCCAAACACGCGTGCGGCGTGCGATAAGCTATCGATCGTCCGCAGCGACGAGCCCTCGTAGCTCAGTGGATAGAGCACTGCCCTCCGGAGGCAGGTGTCACAGGTTCGAATCCTGTCGAGGGCGCCTCAGAAAGACCGAGAAAACCGCCCCTGACCAGTAAGAACTAGGTCAGGGGCGGTTTTGTGCGTCAGCCACTGTCGGCCCGTGTCAGCCGCTCTCAGCCGGTGCTGGTGTGCAATGAGTGTGCAAACCTCGACTAGGCCTGGTAGCCGAAGAAGTCCTCCACCTGCTTGCGGGCGATCACGTCCTGACCGTGCAGACAGGCCGCGTAGACCTCCCACAGCACCGCGACGGAGTGGCCAGCCCACCGAGCGACCACCGCCGGGTCAGCTCCCGCAGCGAGCCAGGTGCTCACGGCCGCGTGCCGCAGCGAGTAGGGCCGACGCGCCAACCGGGTTGAGACCACCTTCGGTGTGAACGCCACCGCCCTAGCTGCCCTCCACACGCGGGTGTAGGTGATCTGCGGAATCGGGCCGCCCTGGTCCCCTTCGAACAGCAGACCTCTCTCCCCCGACTTGTAAGCCCGGACATGGCGGTGCAGTTGATCTGTCAGTTCGGGCGGACATGGGACCAACCGGTGTTCGCCCTGTTCACGTGCTTTGACTCCGCGCTTATCGCGGACGTCACCCGTTCCTGTCCAGTGCTTTCCCGCGTACGGGTGAGCCTTGCCGACGGAGATCTCTCCCCACCCCTTCTTCGGTAGGTCGATGTCGTCGATGGTCAACGCCACCACCTCTTCCGGCCTCAATGCCGCGAAGTACATGACGGCAAAGAACGCTTCCAGCCTCGGGCCGCTGCGCTTGATCTGGCGCACCGCGTGCAGCAATGTCCTTGCCTGAACCGGATTCGGCACCGTGCGCGGGTCAACCGTTCGACTCCCCTTCGGCATCGACTCCCACTTGGTTTCCCGCAGCGGGTTCGTTTCCAGGGCCTTTTCTTTCACTGCGTAGGTGAGGAAGTGCGAGAGAACCGAGCGGGTTTTGCGAGCGACGGTCGGGGCGTACTTCTCACCGGACAGCTTCAGCGTCGCTGCTCGCTCAAGCTCGTGTTGCTTCGCCTCATCCAGCACGACACTGATCGGAAGGCTGTTCCGGGTGCACCACTCGATCGCTTCTCGGTGCTCGTCCGGCACTCCCCTAGCTCGCTGATCAGCGTTGAACGCCCAGCCCCGGAGCATCGATCGAATCGCCGCGTCATCGGGTTTCCCCTTGCCTCCCTTGAGGAAGACCGGCGCGACCCGAATCAGCGCCTCAGCGATCGTCTGCCGCGTGTTCGCGGCAGCGTCCGGCCAACGCTTCTCGACGTACTCGCAAGCCAGCGTGAACCAGGACATATCCCGCGCAGCCCATCCGAGCGAGGCGGGGCGGCCGGTCACCGTGTCGAACGGCTCGCCCCGGTTCTGGGCGGAGATCAGGCTCGCTCGGAAACTGTCGGCCTGAGCACGGGATTTGTAGGACTCGAAGAACTTCGTCCTTCCGACTCCCCATCGGACGCTGTAGCTGGTCACCTTGCCCGCCTTGTTCTTGCGCGGGTAGATCCCCCAGATCTTGACGTCGTAGCTGTTCATCGCAGCACCGCTTCCTTCCGGGAGTTGAGCCAGTTTTCGAGGTCGTCGCGGAGGATTCGAAGCGCGCCGTTCGGCAGCTTCGTGCAGCTGGGCGCGGCTCCCTTGGCCCGCCACTTGTAGAAGGTGTCCCTCGTGATCCCGAGTTCCGCGCAGAGATCGGGGATCGACAGGTACTCACGTCGGCGCGACATCGGCGCTGTTCCCTTCGGTCGAGACGAACTGAGCGAACGGACTCGATCGGTCATGCGATCCCCCTCTGCTTCGTGGTGTGCGGGGTTGCCGTCCCAGCCGTCCCATCCGTCCCGATGCAGGTCAGCGCGGGACGGCTAGGGACGTTGGGACGGCCTTTGCCGTCCCACGGGGCTGGGCCGGTGATCTGGGTGGGACGGCTGGTGCCGTCCCGGGCGGTGTTGCCGTCCCGGGCTGAGCTGGGCTGGGACGCTTGGGACGGCTGGGACGCCTCCCCCGCTCGGGACTCCGGCGGGCAGTAGCGCTGCCAGGCGTCGACGAAGTCCGCGCGGCGGTAGCCCTTGGCTTGGGTGCCGTCCGGGAAGCGGACGTTGCCGGAGCGGATCTCGAAGTCCGCCAGCAGCTTTGAAAGCTTGTTGGGGTTGAGTCCCAACGATCCGTACTCGCACCACGGCGCTTCGAGGTCAGCGTTGAGCTTGCCCAACAGGTCGCTGGTGGAAATGGCCTGCTGATCGGCGAACGCGCGGCGGATGTCGACGAGCAGCCGAGTTTTCATCGAGCCCTGGTCGTTGTCGTTGGCTTCGGCCAGGAGGTCAACCGCGGCCTGCCTTGCTCGCTCCGGCCACGTTCCTCCGGCGTGATCGGCCAGGGCGATCAGTGGTTCCCAGGTGTCGGCCGCTCGGTCTTCCAGCGGCATTTCCGGTTCAGCGGCTTCCAGCTTGTCCAGGTCAGCGCGCAGCCACTCGTTGATCCGGTCTGCAAGGCGGGTCAGCGCCGGTCGGTCGCGGCGGTGGCGGAACGGCGAGACCTTCTCGCCCGGTGCCCTGCGGCGCATTCGGATCACGACCGCTCGGTCTTCGATCGTGTCGGGCATGGCGCCAATCCCGGCCAACGCGGCCATTGCAAAGGTCGGGATGGCTTCGACCTTGCGCGTGTTGGCGTCGAAGCGGATTGCCGGGCGGTTGCGCTGGTGTCCGGCGTTGAGCAGGCCGCGCAGGTCCTCGTTGCTGCCCGCGTCGGCGCCGAAAATCGTGTCGGCCTCGTCGACGAGCATCGTGGGCGGGTCCTCGTCGATCGAGCGGTACACCGCCGACGGCGAGGCGTTGACGGTGATCAACGGCTCGTAGCAAGCGGCCTCGACGACGTCGAGGAGCCGGGACTTGCCGCAGCGCTTCTCCGGTGCGCGGATGACCAGGCGCGGGGCGTGCGCCCAGGCGGGCTGGGCGTGGGTCGCGGCGATCCACAAGACCACGGCGTCGACGGCCTGCGGACTGGGCAGGATCACGTAGCGAGTCACCGCCTGGTGGAGCTCGTCCAGGAGCTCAGCGCCGAAAGTGGGTCCCGTCATCGAGCTACCTCCCTTCATGTCGGTGGTCGTCATGCCGCGCCTCGTCCCAGCAGGGATTCCGAGCCGTCGTGGGTTCCGCGCTCCCAACCCCGGAGGGCGTTGCGCCGGGCGGCAGCGGGTTCGAGGGGCTTGCCGGTGCGCTCGCGTCGACGGAGCGCAGCGGCGGTTAGGGCGTCGATCGCCTCGGTCGCGGTCCACGGGGCGGTGTCGTGGGTGGCGAGGTTGGCCAGGCGACGCGCGGCCGCATAGACGAGCCGCCAGCGCTCCCCCGGCTCGGTCTCGACCTTCGACAGCTGGCCTTCCCAGACGCGCTGCCAGTAGCCCGGCGCGTGATCACCCGGGCAGGCTGCCGAGAGGTTGGGAGCCGCCGGGGCTGGTGAGGCCGGGGGCATGACCCGGGGGCGCAACCAGGCGGGGAACTCGGCGATCTCAGCGGTCACTGAGATCCGCGTGTAGGACCCGGCGACGTCCTCCGGGGGTGTTGTGGTGCTGGTTCCGGGTGCCAGGACGTAGCCGCCCAGGGCACGAACGTCGATTTGGTGCCCCACTCTGCCGGTGGCGTCGCTGGGCACGTCCAGCCCGTGGGGGGCGCGGAAGTACAGGTGCCGGCCGCCGGAGGGTGTGGAGACGGTGAGCGTGGTCGGCCACGCTGCTCCGGCGGCGATGGTCAGGGCGTCGAGGGCTTCCAACCCGTCGCCGACCGGGCTGGACACGTCGTGCGCGGCCGGTGCCGGTGGTTTGGGCTTGCGGTCGAGGTCGAGCACGACCAATCCGGACGGCCCGGTCGCGATGCCCACTCCTGCACCGGGGGTACGGGTCCACCACTGCCGGATCAACTCCTGATCGGTGCTGGCGGCGAGGAGCCCGTGGCAGGGCTGCTCGGCGGTCAGGCACCGGCACGCGGCCGGTGCGGCGTGACCGGCCTTGCAGTGCGGGCAGTTGGCGAACGGACGCTTACTGCCAGGCCGCAGCGGGAAGACATACATGCCCTGTGCGGCGAGCCAGCTGGCGATGGTCAGGTTCGTGGTCATGGCTGTTCTCCTTTCAGTGGTGGTGGTTGGCGCGGTGGATGCGGCGAGCGGCGTTGATGCCCCGGCGGCCCGCGCGGAGGCGGAGGCCCGTGCCGTTGCAGGGCGGGCAGAGGCGGATGGCGCGCAGGAATGGGGAGCGCAATTTGCCGGTGCCTCGGCAGGTGCGGCAGGCCTTGAACGGCCAGAACCAGCACGTCACGCCGTAACCGAGCGTGACCAGTAGGAGTGCGAGGAACAGGACGGTGCTAGCGGAGTCGGCGGGGGTCACAGGTGGCCTCCTGGGCGGTTTTTGGGCGCACTGGCCCACGCGCCTCTAGGGACTAGGGCGCTGGTGAGGAACGGGATGGGGGTCTAGCGGGGTCTCTAGACCTAGAAGGCCGGTCGTCTAGGTCTAGAGACCCGGCGAGGGCTAGCCGGACCCCTCGCGGCGGTTACGTTCCGCGACTTCTTGGGCGATGTCGGCGCGGGTGATGCCGATGCGGCTGGCGCCCTTGTTGTCGTCGGTGGTGCCCCACACCTGGGCGGTGCGGATGCCGTGCCGCTTCAAAGCCGCGGTGAGGTCGGCCGACTCGGTGTAGGTGCCGTAGACCTCGGGCTTGAGCTCGTAGAGGCGGGCGATGACGCGCTCGTTCCAGACCTTCTTCTCGGTCTCGCCGACCACGGCCAGGATGTCTTCGAGCAACGTGTCCTTCTTGGACACCGACTCGTCCACCTCTGGGGCCTCGCCGATGGCATGGCCGGTCAGCGTTCCGACCTGCTCGCGCAAGGTGCGGGCGTAGGCAGCGACCTTCTCCGAGGCCGGACCGTCCAAACCCGCCACTGTGCGGACGATCTGCGCGTCCGAGCCTTCACCGACGAGGTAGCCGATGCCCTTGTCCGCCCAGGCGAAGGTCGTGGCGCGCACGCCCTGCTTGTACTTCGAGGTGCCCAGGACCATGTCGTTTTCGGTCTGTCCCTGCACCTTCAGGCAGAACCGCGTGGACACGTTCGCCGAGATGCCCGTGGGCAGGCTCTTGGCGTCGGGGCGCTGGGTGGCGAGCATGATGATGATCCCGAGTGCGGGGCCGCGTTTGACGAGGTCGGTGCAGATGGCTTCGAACTCCTCGCCGTAGTCGGGGTGCTCGAACCACACCTGGCACTCATCGACGCCGATGACGATCGGGTGCAGGCCGAGCGATTTCTTGCCCGCGAGGTCCGGGGTGACCTTGTTCTCCGGCGCCAGACCCTGCTTGGCCAGGTCCCGGATCAGCTTCGCCCTGCGGCGGAGCTCGTCGCGGAGTTTTCGCAGGTCACCAATAGCCTTCTCAATCTCCTCGTCGTCATCGCCGACGCCGTGGGCGTGGGTGACTTTCTCCAGGGGGTCGAGGTCGCCGGTGCCCTTGAGGTCGTAGGTGTGCAGCTCGGCGCGCGGATCGAGGGCGGCGATGAGCAGGAGCTCGCGCAGGGCGAAGGTCTTGCCCATACGCGGGATCGCCCCGATCGCCACCGAGGTGAACATCAGCCGCAGGTCCACCCACCGGCCGCGCTGATCGGTGCCGAACGGCTGGGGCTGGAAGAGGTCCACGCGCACGCCCTTGCGCAGTGCCCAGGCGGGTTGCTTGGCCTTGCGCATGTCCTGATCCCCCACCCACAGGATCAAGCGGCCCGCGTGCTCACTATTGTCGGCTTCGGGCCACACGCACCCGAGCGGGCGGCGGAGACCGGAAGCGAGCTTTTCGCGGCGGTCCATGATGTCCCCAGGGGTCACACCGTGCGGCAGGTCCACATCCGCACGCCACCCCTTGCCGTCGCGCGAAATCGGCTTCGGGAACCCGATCCCCTCGCCGCCCTTGCCCATCGCCTGGTTGATCCCCGAGATCCCCAGGGCACCGAGGGCAATTTCGACGGCGTTGCTGGTCAGCTTCGGCACCTTCGTCGCCTCCACCGCACGCGAGGCGATCGGCTGGTCCGCCGGAGCTCCCAACCACCCCACGGCGCCGAGGGCGCCTGCCACGATGGCGTACTGCACGATCTCGGGCAGCAGCTCACGGCCCAGGAAGAACGCGGCCAGAGCCGCCGCACCCAAGCCCACCGTGGCGTAGACCCGGCCCCGAACCCGGCTATCACGCTGACCGGACAGCCGCAGGTACTCCGCTGCGTCGGCGCGGTCAGCGGCAGCATGCCGAACGGGCCGCCCCTCGGCATCGGTCACCCACCGCAGAAACCCACGCAGCAGCCGCAGGGTCCCTTGTGGAACGCGGATCAAGATGCGGGCGAGGTAGACCGGGCACCGCACCGCATGGAACGCCAGCGTGTGGCCCGCATAGCCGACCGCCCACTTCGCGGTCTCCCGGAACTCCTCGACGCTGCTCGCCCACTGGGGCAGGACCGGTTCGCGCTTCTCACCGCGGACCAGACTCGAACCCGCCTCGGTCTGCGGCTGGTCGACCTGCTGGTCCTGGTCGTCGATCAGCTCGCCGTCGATCACCTGCGCGTCAGCACCGGCCTCGGCCTCGGTCTTGGCCTGGTCGTGGTTGAGGCGTTCGGACGGGAAACGCAGCACCCGCGCCTGCTCCTCGCCCTGGTGCTCGTCGTCCTGGGTCCTGTGGTTCTGGGGCTGTTCGGTCATCGCTGCACCTCCCGGTGGGTGTCTTTGATCAGGTGGGCCAAGCCCGCGCCCATGCCGAGCACGGCCACGGGCAAGCAGGCCACGGCGGCGGTGATGAGCCAGGGCGCCGAGGTCATCCCGGCGGCCTTCATCAGGTGGAAAGCGATCTGGCCGAGTGCTCCGAGGGCGAGCGAGCCCAGGGCGGAGTACTTCGCGAACCGACGCGCACGGGCCGGGACCTGGCCGGAAAGCCAGACGCGCAGGGCATAGGCCGCGTAGGTCTCGACCCCGATCGGCAGCGTGATCGCGGTGTTGATCGCGAAGGAGTCCGCGATCCCCGGAAGCGGGTGCACGATGCCGAACCCCGTCAGCTGACCGAGTCCGACCCACCCGGACCAGATGGCCACGAACGCCGGTAGAGCCAGCAGCATCACCGGCCACACGGCGACAGGCTTCGAGGCGGTCGTCTCGGTCGGCTGGGTGGGCGTGGCCGGGTCTGCGTCGACCGTGATCGGCTCCGACACCGCCTCCCACACCGGCGCCGACTCCTCGGCCGAAACCGGGGCAGACTCGGTCGCCTGCTCCGCCTCCGGGGACACGTGCTCGGAATCCGTGGGCTCGGAATCAGGTTCGGTGGGTTCGTCGTCGTGGGTCTCGGTGGGTTCGGTCTCGTCCGGAGTGGGTTCGGCGACGACGTGCAGACCCGCCGGGTTGGGAGCCTTCACCGGCTGCTCGTCCGCGAGGCGGTCCAGGATCTCGCGGGCCTTCGGTGCCCCGATCCGCAGCTCAGCCATCAACTGGTTGCGGCTCGGAACCCGTCCCGACTGCTTCGCCAGCTGGCGGGCCTGCGGCAGCAGCTCGGCAACCGGCACGGGGTAAGCGCTCTTCGCGGTGGTCATCGCGCACCCCCACCGGGGCTAGCGGTGATCCGTAGCATTGGGGATCTCCTAACGGTTTGGTGATCGGTGGGAGACCCGGCCCAACAGGCGTTCTTGGCGGAAGGGCTGTTGGGCCGGGACATCAGAAAGGCCAGGTGGTCTCGCCGCCGTCGACGCGGTCAGCGGCTTTGAACAGGGCCTCGGCCATCCATTCGTCGTTGGCGTGGTCGGCCCAGTAGGCCTCATCTCGCGCCGCTTGCGGGCCGTAGCGCTTGACGTACTCCCGGGCCTTCCGGTCGCAGCGCAGCTCGCGCTCCGCTCGCTCCGGCGCGCTCGCCTCTGCCTCCTCAACGGCCGGTTCGGCGGGCTCGACCCGCAGGGGCTTGCCGGTGATCTGAGACCGCCACGGCCCCTTCTTGCCCTGAAGCCCCCGGCGCTCCATCTCCAGGTAGGCCGTCGTCGGGACCTCGTCGACGTGCGGCGGGGGCGCGTCGATCTCGAAGCGGTACGCCCCGCATTCGCAGGTCCACCGCACGGACACCTCGCTGACCTGCTCACCGCGACTCGGCTTGTGCTCCGGGCAGGTCAACTCACGCCGACGCCGGGCGCCCCGGGACCCATCAGCAGTCGAAAACCGCGGAACACGCCGCCCCGACAACAGCCAACTCATCAGCCCGTTCACGCCGCCTCCCCGGAGTCCGCCTCGGTAGTGATCAGCCGCAGCGCGGCACCGGCCTCGCGACGCTCGTACCGTCGCAGCCGCGTCCGCTCCCCCGCACCCAGCTCCGACCAGGCGAAGGGCGTGACCGGCAGCTCGCCGAGTTCCTCGGCGATGACCTGCGACCAGTAGTCCTGCACGGCTTCCTGCTCGAACTCGCTGAGCTCGGCCTCGCAGTGGGCCAGTTCGGCGCCGAGGGAGCCGTAGTCCTGGTTGGGCATTGCTACCTCCTGATGTCTTAAGAGATTTTCTATGTCGCGAGACATTAGGGCGCGCGGAGTCAGCTGTCAACCCGTGTCTCAAGACATGCCGAGTACGCTGATCACGTGGCTACTGACGACGCGCACGAGGACAAGCGCCCAGCTAGTCGGCGTGTGGCGGACGCCCTACAGGGGCGGATCGACGCCGGCGAATTCGCCCCGGGTGCCCAGCTGCCGACATATCGCCTGCTCGCGGAGGAGTACGAGGTCGCGGTCAACACTGCGTTGGCTGCGGTTCGCCTGCTCCGGGACTCCGGCGTGGTCACGATCCGGACTAACGCCGGGGCCTATGTCCGGGAGCCGTCCGAGCAGGTCGACGTGGCTGCGGAACTCACCCGCACCCGCTCGGAGCTGACCGAGCTTCGCAAGACAGTTCAGCAGGCGGACGCCGCCATCAACGCCCTGGAAGGGCGGCTTGACGACCTCATCAGCCGAGTCCGCGACGAGTAGCGCGAAGCGCTTGGTGGTCGGCGCGCTCATGCCATGAGCCCCTGGAAGAACTGGGCCATGCCGTTGACGAGGGCGATGAAGAGCTCGAACGCGCCCTTGACCCAGACGGCCGACTCGGCGGGGTGCTTCACGATGAGGACCAAGACCGCGAACGTGACCGCCGCACCGATGAGCTTGGGCATAATGCCGCCGCCGGTCTGGACTCCGGGGAACGCCTGCTTCGCCATGACTTTCTCCTTCTCGCTGAGGGCTTTTCGCTTGCCCGTTCCGCTGACATATCCAGATTGCGGTCTCAGCGAGCTACAAAGAACTGCCCTTGAACGCCCCTTGCTGAACCCGTGCTGAACCGGTGCCCCTGAACTCGTGCTGCACTCCGGTTCCGGTGAAGTTCAGAAACGGCCGGTCAGATGCGAAGCTGGGTGCCATGCAGCTCAACGGCACCCCGCCCGAGATGGAGCAGGTCAAGACCCTGGCTCTGACGAACTACGGCCACTTCACCTCGATGCGGGTCGAGGACGGGCACGTACGCGGCCTGTCCCACCACATGCAGCGGCTGCTCCGCGACTCCCGCCAGCTCTTCGACGTCGAGCTGGACGTTGAGCGCGTCCGGCACTTCGTCCGCCTGGCGCTCGAAGACGCACCGGCGCTGACCACGGCGCGCGTGACGATCTATGACCCGGCGCTCGACCTCGGCTCGATCGGCCAGGACGCCGAACCGCACGTGCTCGTGACCACGCGGGAAGCCTCGCCAGGCATCGCCTCACCGCTGCGGCTGCGAGCGATCTCGTACGTCCGCGACGATCCGCCGGTCAAGCACATCGGCCTGTACGCCGCGCTGCGACGGCGCCGCATCGCCCAGCGGGACGGCTTCGATGACGTGCTGTTTCTCAACCCCAACGGCACCATCAGCGAGATCGCGACCTCGAACATCGGGTTCGTCCGAGATGGACAGATCATCTGGCCCAAAGCCGAGTATCTGTCCGGCGTCACGATGACCTTGCTTCAGCAGGAGCTCGACGAGTCGGTCATGGTCGAGCCGGTAACGCTCGCTGACCTGGACGAGATGGATGCCGTGTTCGCGACGAACGCCGCCACCGGTCTCCGGGCGGTTTCGGCCATTGAGGGCAACGAATGGCCCAGGGAACACCCAGTGCTCGACGAGCTGCGCGGGCTCTACGCAGACATCCCCGGCGAAAGGGTGTAGCCACGCGGGCATGACCTTTAGGCTTCCCTGCGGAAGTCGTGACAGGGGAGCTGGCAAGTGGCGAATGTGCAGGTTTGGACGGGGGCCGAGATCCGGGCTCTCCGCACCGCGATGCGGCTTAGCATCCGGGAGTTCGCAGCCCACCTGGGCGTGAGTGAGCGCATGATCTCCAAGTGGGAGGCCAAGGGCTCAGATATCACCCCGCTCCCGGTCAACCAGGCCATCCTGGACACGGCCCTGAGGATGTCCGACCCCGACACCAAGGCCCGGTTCAAGGGGCTGACCGGCGGAGCGGAGATCTCCGGCGCCGAGACCATCGAGCCGATTGGGAGCAGCCAGGTTCGCCACCCGATGACCGGCAGCTCGATGGTCAAGGTCGACGGCAGCATCTACCAGGCCGGACCGAGCAACACCCCGCTGTGGGTGCCGTCGTACTACATCGACATCTACCTGGTCAGCAACGCCGACTATGCCCAGTTCGTCGCCGCGACCGGCCACGAACCGCCGCAGCACTGGGAGAACGGCACCTTCCCGAAGGACCTGGCCAACCACCCCGTGGTGTGGGTGACCTGGAAGGACGCCGCCGCGTACGCGAAATGGGCGGGCAAGACGCTCCCAACCGCGCAGCAGTGGGAGAAGGCTGCCAGGGGAACCCGCGGTGCCACCTACCCGTGGGGCGACCAGCCGACACCGGCCAAGTGCAACGTCCGGGAGAACGGCGTCGGCGCGACGACAGCCGTCGACTGCTACCAGTCCGGCACCAGCCCCTACGGCGTTTACGACATGTGCGGGAACGTCTGGGAATGGCTCGACACCCAATCCACGCCCGGTCGGCGTGAGCTCAAGGGCGGAGCCTGGACGAGCCAGTTCGACCGCGCGGTCCCGTCGCAGTTCAACGACGCCAACGAAACCATGTGCGACGACGACACCGGATTCCGCTGCGCAGCACCGGCCGAAGACCTCGAACGACTCCTTCACGGCACCGAATAACCAGCTCACACCGCACCTCCGGCCTTGCCCGGCCACCAGACAAGGCATTCCATCGCCGCTGCTGCGATCTCAGCGCGCCGTGAGATCGCCTCTCCCGACGTCGTCGCACGTCGGAGGGCAACTCCCGGCCGCTCGGAGCGTCGGCGGTCATCGGCCACAGCAGGAGCAGCGCCTTCCAAGGTGATGGTTCTCCGCGTGGAACTCGACCGCGTCAACAGCGATGCGCCCGAGGTCTGCGACGACACGGAAGCAGCCAGGACCGTCGACCGGGCACACGAGCCAGCGCCGACCGTCAACGAAAACCGCTTTCTGCTCCTCAGCCTGGGTCACTTCCATAGGCGAGAGTGTAGCTACCTACACGTACCTATGGGTTCATCTCATCAGGCGTAGGTTCCTCTGCCTGCATAGCGTCGGACCATGAGCTGGGAGAGCCGCGCAGACAGGATCAACCGAGACCTTCCGGTCTACGTCTGGTCCCAGATCGCCGACGACCTCCGAGGCGACATCGAATCCGGCGAACTCACCCCAGGCCAACGCCTCCCCTCCGGCCCCGAACTCGCCGAGATCTACGGCGTCACCAAGGTCACCGCCACCAAGGCCATCCGCCACCTCCAAGAGGCCGGCCTACTCACCGTCGTCAACGGCATGGGCACCTACGTCACGGCAGACTGATCCCGAATTCTTTCGCTTGCTGGCGGGAAACTAGGGAATTTCGGTCGAATCCTCGACTACAAACCCCCAATATCCGTCCATTCCTTCTATTTCTCCGGAGTCACCTTCAGGGGGACCAATAACTTTCCACCCAGGAGGAAAAGCGTCACCGGAAGCAGGTGCCACCCCGGAGTCACAACGGCGACGCGCGCAGCCAAAATCAGTTCCAAAACTCGCAACTGTATCAAGGAATCCTACCGAGCCACCAAATAGCGCGCCTTCGAACGAAACTGACGCGCCAAACTCTACCGACCAAAATAGGACGCTAACCGCCTCCTCTCCAGCCGCCTTAAATTGAACATTCTTGAACGTGGCCGGACCCAGGAATTTAGTTCCATAGAAGGCCGCAGACCCCAGAAAAGATCCGTCAAATATCACCCCCGAATTCAAGTGCGCGCTGGCTGCGGAAACCGAACCGCGAACATTCTCCAGCGAAACAGTCTTGTCGAACCTTGCGTCGCCAAGTAGCAGAACCCCAAACTCTGTATCTCTAAATTGGACCTCATCTTTAAATCGTGCGCCGACAAACGATGCCCCGCTTCCGAAATGGGCCCCCCGGAAAGTCACCTCATCCTTAAAGCGAGCCCTGCCGAAGAACGCCCGACCGAAGGAACACTCATTGAATTCTGCCCATTTATGGAACTTCGCCTTGATGAAGTTTGCGGAGCCAAACTGCGCGTGGTCAAAGGTAACGTCGCCCTTAAACCGAGCGCGGTCAAAATCGGAATTACCGCAGAACTCGGTGGCCCTAAATCTCGTCAAACCCAGAAAGGTTGCGTTCCCGAAGGTGGCCCTACCAATCCGACAGTGCGACATATCTAGATCTTCCAGGACTGCCCCGCTTAGATCCAGACGAAGATCTCCCCAAAATACCGCCTGCGAGGGGTTCCCATCACTGCCATACGGACGGATATGGTCTGCGATAATCCGCTGTGCAGTTTGGCGAACCTGCTTCTCCTGTCGATAGGCTTCGGACGAGTCGGGAACTCCCCCAAGCGCCGAGATGGCCGACGGCGAAAGGTCCAACAAGAGAACGCCCTTTTCTCCCGGCGAGCTAGACATTTCACCGCCCGAATCACTCCCTCCAATAAATGATCCAGATCGTGGGACTTCAAACGGCATACGCAAATACGAGCACAGGAGATTCACGACGGTTTGCCTATGATGCTTGTTCCCGTCGGCGATCCGTTCCAATACATAAAGCGCCGACAACCTTACCGGCGCTTTATCAGACCCCAATTGCTCCGCTGCTGACGAATAAAGCTCGGTAATTCGCTGCTCATCCGCATTATGACGCGCATCGTCAGCGACTTGTTTCTTGACTTCTAGATCACGTTCAGTCTGTTTCAGACTCACTTCTGCCGACCGCTGACGTCGAGCAGCTAGCAAGAGTGCCACAGCTCCCCCGGTTCCAACCCCGACGCTGCCAGCCAATTTCACGATGTCGAGTCGAATCTTGTCCTGATCCGTGGCCGCGCCGAACAACCAAAAAAGCACCCACATCGACGCGCCAACAGCTACAAGTAGCGCAACAGCCCCGACCCAGATCGACCACCTGGGCATGACTGACACGGAGTCGTCCTGCTTCGCCTTCTCAAGCTGACGCTTCCACCACGAGACGATCATGCTTCGAGCGTGCCAGCAGCCGCAGACTGCTGGCTGCAGATCAGCAGATCTCGCGAGAATCCGGTGAGTTGAGGCCAAGGACATTGAGGCTCACGAACGCAAACTCCCGCCAGTGTCGTTAGGAGCGTTGGAGAAGACCCGTACCCACTCTAACGAGGCTTTACCGCGTGCGCCGGCACCCACCACGCGTACGGGATCCTGCCCGCCCCGGAGTTCACGCCACGCTGGACACAGAGTCGGACCTCGCCCCACCAACGGCCGCCGGTGTCCCGCCGCCAGCCGACCAGGTCGCCCCTCCACGGTCGCCCCCGTGTCCCAACCGCCGGGCAGCTCGACACCGGCCACCGCCGGGAGGGCGAACACGACCGAGAGGTCCACGCGGACCGGGACCGGCGGACGTCGCACCCGATCGTCGCCCGGAAGTGAGGGCGGATGAACTTGGACGCGTTCGAACATGTGGTCAAGTATTGCCGATGTGTGCCCCGATAGCACACCCGTTCACCGAGGTAGGGGAAGTGCCGACGGTGAACAACAGACGGCCCGAGCTGCCTGACGAGGCGGCGCGGGCCGTTTTGATTCAGGTGCTCTGGGGCCACCGGGCAGGATGTGGCGACGCGCCGCAAGCTGGGCCAGTGGCGGCAATCTGCAAAGCTCAAACCACCGAGAGCAGCCGCCGAATCGTGCCGTGGTCCATATTTCGACTGGGAGCATAAGCATGGAAGCGACGAGGCGCATTTATCACTACACCGACTCGGCAGGACTGCTTGGAATTATCAAATCTGGCACGATATGGGCTTCCGACGCACGCTTTCTAAATGATTCTACCGAGATCAGTTACAGCACCGAAGAAGTTGAGGATCGTCTAGATAGTTTGATCAGACGGGAGGAAGAAGATCCCGAAAGCCCGAATCTTGAGACATTTTACGGCATAAAGAGCATGGTGTCGGACAGAGATATGTTCCCTGTGTTCGTTTCGTGCTTTTGCAAGCACCCAGACCTCTTGGGACAGTGGCGCGCCTACGGCAGACGCCAGGGCTACGCAATTGGCTTCGATGTCGATCTGCTTGAATCCTCAGCGGCCGCCAAATGCGCTGATATTCATGATCCACTCAAGCTATTCGAAGTAAAATACGGAAGGAATTCAGCCGAAGGGAAGAAACTAATACAGGATGGGATGAACGAGATCGATAGAACTTACTCAGGAGGATTTCCTGGAAGCTCCGCTTACCACGAGGTCCTGTATACGTTGCTACCGCTGCTTGCGCAGATTAAGCACCCAAGCTTCCACGCAGAAGAAGAAGTTAGAATGGTGCTCTGCCCATACGGTGGTCCTCCCACTGGGGCGATACATTTTCGCGCATCGGAGTTTGCGCTCGTTCCCTACCTGGAAATCGGCTTTGATGCTAGCTCGATTCGAGAGGTTATCGTCGGCCCTGGCGCACATTGTGAAGTTAATATCAATGGCGTTCGCAAGCTTCTCCGTTCATCCGGAAGCGCTTACAGCGAAGCTTCCGTTACGCAATCAGGGGCCCCCTACAGATGCTGAGCATGACTCCATCCGCAAGCACATTCTTAGGCCTCCAAACTTGCGAACGCGCGTTCTACAAACCTCGCGAGTCAGGTCGGGATGATGGGAAAGATCTCCCAAAGAGCCCATTCAGACCGACAGGATCTTTGACATCAGCAAGAAGACATCTTAAGGTTCCAATCAGGGATTTCGCTGGCTTGAAGGCCGGGCCGCAGGGTGGGCGATACCCGTACGGACCGGCCATCACTTGGTTCAGTTGCGACCGCGTAAGAAGCGAGCCAACACGCGAAGCCCAACAGCCAGTGGCCTAGCCCAAGCGGCTAGGCCACTGAGCTCAAACCAGTCGGCAACCACCCCTATCGAGTCCGTTAGAAGCGCCGCTATTTCGCATCCACCCGATGCTTTTCGGCGAAGCACTTCAGGAACAACGCCCCTCCGACGCAAGACGCACCACTCCCTTCCTCTGCGACCATTCCTTACGGACACCCATCCCAGAAGGAGACGGGCCCCCTCTTGAGCACTTCCCAAGAGGCCGACGATCGCCATTCTTACTCCATCCAAAACCTTGGATCAAGCCACCCAGAACCTCGCGCCACCTGGGGTTTCACGAATAGTACAGACTATTCAGGGCCAGGCTTTTGACAAGCTGAGGCCATGTTTTGGCAAGCTTTAGCCGCAAAGTTGCAGGCAGCAGAATGGTGTCAAAATGCCAAAGCGTCATTTTCTGTCAACCCGGGCCGCGCCGACAGACCGATGGACGCAGAAGATCGTTTTGCACGTTGTGACTAGCGACACGTTTCGGTGGTAGGCGGGGATACCCGAACAACCCCTCAGAAGACGACGAAAGGTTCGTATGTAGCTCGGATAACCCTGTAGTAGCCGCTACCGCGACGTGTGCAGTGAGTGTGCAAGCCGTTCCAGAACTAGCCATATTCATCCCTCTGACCAGCCAAAACAACCAATCACATCGCTGCCCTCCGGAGGCAGGTGTCACAGGTTCGAATCCTGTCGAGGGCGCAATCAGATGGACAAGGAAACCGCCCCTGGCCGGCAAGAACTAGGCCGGGGGCGGTTTTGCGTTTCGAGCACTACCGGGCCCTCATCTGCCGCGCTCGGCCGATGGTTGTGTGCAATGCGCGTGCACCGATGTCCTGAGCACGTCGGCTCACGCGCGCGCAAAACCACGTAGACGCCGGCCACACCACCGGTGACTGTCGTCGTGAGGCTGCGTGGACAGCCCTCGGCAGTTCTGGACGCACGCGGCACAAAAGATCCGCCTCCGAACGATGTTCCCTCCGTTCAGAGGCGGATCTTCTAGCACAGAGCCGATCTCAGCGCGCTTCGCGCCGAACCGGATCAGGAGTCGAAGTCGACGGTGAGCACGTCGCTGACTGGGACGGACTGGCAGGTCAGGACAAACCCTTCGGCCACCTCCGCTTCTTCCAGCGCGAAATTCCGACGCATGTCGACCTCTCCCTCGGTGACCTTCGCCCGGCAGGTGCCGCAGACACCGCCCTTGCAGGCGAACGGCAGGTCGGGCCTCGCCTTCTGCGCACCGTCGAGAACCGGTATCTCCCGCGACAACGCGGTGGTCGTGCTCCGACCGTCGAGGACGATCGTGGCCTCGGTGGTCGCCCCCGAAGGCACAGCGTCGATGTGCTTCACAGGTTCCGGAGGCACGTCGTCGACGTAGAACAACTCGCGGTGGATGCGCTGGTCGGCCACACCGAGTTCCCCCAGCAGCTGCTGTGCGCCGGTGACCATGCCGAACGGACCGCACAACCACCACTCGTCGACGTCACCGACCTCGGGCACCAGCGCCATCAGAGCGCGCAGCTTCTCCTCGTCGAGACGTCCGGTGAACAGATCCGCCTCCCGCGGTTCACGGGAGAGAACGTGCACAAGCTCCAAGCGCTCGGGATACCGGTCCTTCAGATCCGCGAGCTCGTCGGCGAACATCACGGTGTCCGTGCGGCGGTTGCCGTAGACGACGGTCGCCGTGGCTGAAGGGTCCCGAAGTACCGTCGCCGCGATCGACAGCAGCGGAGTGATGCCGGATCCGGCACCGATCAGCACGTGCTGCCCCGGTACCGACTTCGGGCTGAACGCCCCGGTCGGAGCCCCGACTTCGATCTCGTCGCCGGGACGAACCTCGTTGACCAGCCACGTGGAGAACAATCCGTCGGGGACTTCACGCACCCCGATGCGCGGAGAGCTCCCCTCAGCCGAGCAGATCGAATACGACCGCCGCTCCTCTCGTCCGTCGATCACGCGACGCAACGTCAGCGACTGACCGGCACGGAACTCGTAGGTGTCGCGGAGCTCTGGTGGCACGGAGAAGGTGACCGCGACGGCGTCGTCGCACAGCCTGCTGACCTCTGCGACGGTCAGCGTGTGGAATTCGCCCCGCACCCGGGACTTGGTTGACGCGGTCACCTCAGATCTCCTTGACGTGTTCGAACGGTTCGTCGCACGACCGGCAGCGGCGCATGGCCTTGCACGCGGTGGCTCCGAACTCCGACAGCAGTTCGGTGTCCGCCTCGCCGCAGCGCGGGCAGGGAACCTTTCGCTCAGGTGGGTGGAGCGACAACGGCACCGGGCCGGGGCCGCGCGCGGGAACACCACCAGGTGGTGCGATGCCGGCCTCTGCGAGCTTGCGGCGCCCCTGCTCGCTGATCCAGTCCGAGCTCCACGGCGGCTGCAGCACCGTGCTCACCTCGACTCGGGCGAACCCCGCTCCCTCCAACGCGTGAACCAGGTCGTCGCGCATCGTGTCCATGGCCGGACAGCCGGTGTAGGTGGGTGTGATGGACACCTTCACCGCACCGTCCTGTTCGGACACCTCGCGAAGCACGCCGAGGTCGGCGAGCGTGAGCATCGGCAGTTCGGGATCGCGGACGGTCTCCGCGACGGCTCTGGCGGTCACCACGTCGCCTCCGGATGCGCGCGGGCGACGCTCTGCAGCTCGGCGACGAGGTATCCCATCGCTTCGGTGTGCCGACCGTGCCTGCCGGTTCCGCCGGCGACTCCTGCCTTGCCCGGCAGGTCGGGGCGTTCCAGCGTCGCGGCCTGGAACACCTGCGCGAGCACGCCGTCGAACTCCTCGCGCACCGCAGCGGGATCGACCGCGACACCGGCTTCCACCAGGCGGGTTTCGACCTCGTGCGCGGTGAACAACTCGTCCACGTACGGCCACACGGCGGTCAAGGCCTCCCGCATGCGCTCACGGGAGAAGTCCGTGCCATCGCCCAGGCGAACCGCCCATTGAGCGGCGTAGTCGCGGTGGTAGGTCAGTTCCTTCACGCCCTTGTCGGCGATGGCGGCGAGAACCGGATCGCGGGAGGTGGTCAGCCGCTGGAACAGCGCGAGCCGCCACGTGGACAGCACCAGCAGCACCGCGATGAGTTGCCCGAAGTCGCCGCGTTCGAGCTCCGCGAGCCGCACGTTGCGGAACTGGTCCTCGTCGCGGAAGAAGGCGTAGTCGTCCTCACCACGTCCGCTGCCGTCCGCCTTGCCTGCTCGGGCCAGCAGCAACCTGGCCTGTCCCAGGAGATCCAGGCCGATGTTGGCTATGGCGACCTCGTCCTCGAGTTCGGGGGCGAAGGTGCACCACTGCTGCAGCCGGTGCGACAGGACCAGCGCATCGTCACCCAGCATCAGGCAGTAGGCGGCCAGATCCGAACCGTCCACACCGGACGGCACTGAGGTGTCGACTCCCGCCAGCGGGTCTTCGAACCCGCTGCCGAATGCCCAGCGCGAATCGTCGTGCGCGTCGATGAGTGCCTCGTAGGCGTTGTCAAAGGACATCGTCGGCTCACATGTGGGGAACGTTGTCGGGAATGTCGTAGAAGGTGGGGTGCCGGTAGACCTTGTCACCTGAGGGAGCGAAGAAGGGATCCTTCTCGTCAGGGCTGGATGCCGTGATCGCGGACGACTTCACCACCCAAATGCTCACGCCCTCGTTGCGCCGCGTGTAGAGGTCGCGCGCGTGGTGCACGGCCATCTCGTCGTCGGCGGCGCGGAGGGACCCGACGTGCACGTGGTTCAAGCCCCGCTTGCCTCGCACGAAAACCTCGTAGAGGGGCCATTCACTCCGGCTCATGCCTTCGCCTCCGTCATCTTGCGCGCGTGTGCGGCTGCCGCCTCGCGCACCCACTCGCCGTCCTCGTGGGCCTTGCGGCGCCGGACGACCCGTTCGGTGTTGCAGGGCCCGTTGCCCTTGATGACCTGCTTGAGCTCGTTCCAGTCGACCTCGCCGAAGTCGTAGTGCTCGCGTTCGGCGTTCCACTCCAGGTCGGGGTCCGGCAGCGTCACGCCGAGCATCTCGGCCTGCGGGACGGTCATGTCGACGAAGCGTTGCCGCAGCTCATCGTTGGTGTGCCGCTTGATCTTCCAGAGCATCGACTGCTCGGTGTGCGACGATTCGGCATCCGGCGGGCCGAACATCATCAGCGACGGCCACCAGAATCGGTTCACCGCGTCCTGGACCATGTCCCGCTGCGACTGAGTTCCCTTCATCATCGTCATCAGCAGTTCGTAGCCCTGCCGCTGGTGAAAGGACTCCTCCTTGCAGATCCGGATCATCGCCCTGGCGTAGGGGCCGTAGCTGGAGCGGCACAGCGGCACCTGGTTGCAGATCGCCGCGCCGTCGACGAGCCAGCCGATCACGCCGACGTCGGCGAACGACAACGTCGGGTAGTTGAAGATCGACGAGTACTTCTGCCGGCCGGTGATGAGCTTCTCGGTCAGATCCTGCCGGTCGCCACCGAGCGTCTCGGCCGCCGAGTACAGGTACAGGCCGTGCCCGGCCTCGTCCTGGACCTTCGCCAGCAGAATCGCCTTGCGGCGCAGCGAAGGCGCCCGCGTGATCCAGTTGCCCTCCGGCTGCATGCCGATGATCTCGGAGTGCGCGTGCTGGGCGATCTGGCGGACCATCGTCTTGCGGTAGCCATCGGGAAGCCAGTCCCGCGGCTCGAGCCGCTGGTCCTTGTCGATGGTGCGCTCGAAGTGCTCCTCGAGTTCCTGGTCTGACAACGTCGCTGTCATCGCTTCTCCTTGGACACCAGGGTGAGCACGTCGTACTTGGCGACGGATTCCTGGTCGTCGTTGGTCACGTCGGCGTCCCAGCGGACTTCGCCGTAGTCGGCGTTCTCGCGGGGCGTGATCTGCTTGCAGGTCAAGGTCACGGTCAGTGCGTCGCCGGGCTTGACGGGCGTGAGGAACCGCAGGTTCTCCAGTCCGTAGTTCGCCAGCACCGGTCCGGGCTCAGGCGACACGAACAGTCCCGCGGCGAAGGAGACGACCAGGTATCCGTGCGCGACGATGCCACCGAACAGCGGGTTCTCCCGGGCTGCGCCTTCATCGGTGTGCGCGTAGAAGGTGTCGCCGGTGAACTCCGCGAAGTGCGCGACGTCCGCATCGGTGACCTGCCGCGGGCCGGCCACCACCGAGTCGCCGATCTTCAGTTCGGCCAGGGACTTCCGGAAGGGGTGGACGCCGTCGGTGGCACGAGGGGCTCCTTCCACCCATCGTCCGGTGACCTGGGACAGCACTGCTGGGCTGCCCTGCACCGCAGTGCGCTGCATGTGGTGGAGGACGCCGCGAATGCCGCCCATCTCCTCACCACCGCCTGCGCGGCCGGGACCGCCGTGCACGAGTGCCGGCATCGGCGAACCGTGTCCGGTGGACTCCTTCGCGTCGTCCGCGTCGAGCACCAGCAGTCGGCCGTGCCAGGGCGCGACACCGAGCACGA
This sequence comes from Saccharopolyspora sp. NPDC049357, assembly GCF_040677225.1. Lineage (NCBI taxonomy): Bacteria > Bacillati > Actinomycetota > Actinomycetes > Pseudonocardiales > Pseudonocardiaceae > Saccharopolyspora > Saccharopolyspora sp. NPDC049357. The sequence continues at coordinate 260,154 of NZ_JBFAQJ010000003.1, forward strand.
CGTCGCGGGCGAACTCGGCGTCTCCGCTGACCACGGAGCCGGCGAGGCTCCCCTGCCCGCGCGCGGCGTAGTCGACGACCTGCTCCACCGAGGTGTAGGGCATGAGCGTCGAGACGGGTCCGAACGCCTCGACCTCGTGCGGTTCTGCCCGATCGGGGTCCGCCTTGAGCAGCACCGGTGAGATGAAGGCTCCCCTTTCGGCGTCGGCGTCGATGAGCTCGACGTGCTCCGGGTCGCCGAAGACGATGTTGCCCGCACCCTGCAACGCCTTCAGGGATCGGCGGACCTCTTCGCGCTGTTCGAGGCTCGCCAACGCACCCATGCGAACGTCAGCGTTGCTCGGATTTCCGATCTTGATCTTCGCCAGGCGCTCACCGGCCGCCTCGGCGACGTCGTCGAACAGCTCCGCCGGAACGAACGCCCTCCGAATCGCAGTGCACTTCTGACCGGCCTTGACGGTCATCTCGGTGACCAGCTGCTTGACGTAGAGGTCGAATTCCGCGGTCCCCGGCTTGGCGTCCGGGCCCAGGATCGAGCAGTTGAGCGAGTCGGCCTCGGCGTTGAAGCGCACCGAGTTGCGCACGATGGCTGGGTGAGCCCGCAGCTTCTGCGCGGTGGACGCCGAGCCGGTGAACGACACCAGGTCCTGTCCGGTCACGTGATCGAGAAGGTCCCCTGCGCTTCCGCTGATCAGCTGCAGCGCCCCTTCGGGAATGAGCCCGGACTCCACGATCAGTTCGACGAGCTTCTCGGTGAGGTAGGCGGTCTGGCTGGCCGGCTTGATCAAGCTGGGCACGCCGGCGAGGAAGGCCGGGGCGAACTTCTCCAGCGGCCCCCACGCGGGGAAGTTGAAGGCGTTGATCTGCACTGCGACGCCACGCAGCGGCGTGGCGATGTGCTGGCCGAGGAAGGTGCCGCCCTTGCTGAGCGGTTCGACGTTCCCCTCCACGTAAACGGTGTCGTTGGGAAGTTCCCGCCGCCCCTTGCTGGAGTAGGCGAAGAGGACCCCTATCCCGCCGTCGATGTCGAACTTGGAGTCCCCGAGGGTGGCGCCGGTCCTGGCCGACAGTTCGTAGAGCTCTTCGCGATGCTCGCGGAGGTGCGAAGCCAGCGCTTTGAGCAGGGCTGCACGCTGGTGGAACGTCAGCTCCCTCAGCGCCGGCCCACCGACCGCGCGCCCGTGTTCGAGCGCTGCGGCCATGTCGATGCCGGCGGAGCTGATCCGCGTGACTTCGGCGCCCGTGACGGCGTCGTGCAGTGGCGTTCCTTCGGCTTCGCCCACCCTCCAGCCGCCACTTGTGTAGCTGCGCAGAACCTTGCTCGCACCTTGAGCCATCGTGCCTCGCCCTCCAGAATTACTAACCGAACGGTCGGGAATTAATGCTAGCGCGCAACGCCGGGGAGCGAAAGTGGCAACAGCGCGATCCACCCCGCCCGAACGGACGACGCGAGCAAGGTCGCCTTCCGCGCATCGGTGCCGGAGGGTGCGATGAAGGTCCCCTTGCGCAGGCATCGCCCAGCAGGCTTTTCCGGACTCGTCGCGAGGCCCACGATCAAGCGCACGCGCCTACGCTGAGCTCATGCCGCGGGCGGATGCGGCGACCGGACCCGAGGCGCTTCCGGATGGGATTCGTCCGATACCGCCGGTCTTGACATCCGTTTGCGCACTGACTTTTACTTGGGCAGATTTATTTACCGTCCATTCGGTCAGTAAGAAGGCGGTGCAACCCGGTGTCACGCTCGGCGAACCGACTCAGCGACTCCGCGAGGACCATGCTCGAATCCGACGTCGCCTCGACGTCGCTCGGCATCGTCGTGACCGCAGCGCACGACGGCAACGCAGTAGCCCGGATGCGGGTGACCGAGCAGATGGTCAACGGGCACGACATCACGCACGGCGGTTACGTCTTCCTGCTCGCCGACACGACATTCGCAGCCGCGTGCAACAGCCACGGGCCTGTCACCGTCGCCGCCGGAGCGGAAATCTCGTTCGTCACGAGCGCGTTCCTCGGCGACGAGCTGGTGGCGACCGCGCAAGAACGAACTCAATACGGTCGAAACGGCATCTACGACGTCACGGTGCACCGGGACACCCCTGCCGGGCCAGAGGTCGTCGCGGAGTTCCGCGGCCGCAGCCGGACCGTCGGCCAGATCAAGCGTTGAGGAGTTCCTCCCCATGACGACCACGCACAACGAAGTGCCGAGCGCCCGCCGACTTGGCGACGCGCCGCCGATCGACGACCTCTCATCGGCCGAAAGGCTGAGCACCGACGAGCTTCGCGCCCTGCAGCTCGAGCGCCTCCAGTGGACGCTGCGCCACGCCTACGCGAACGTTCCCTTCTACCGCAGGAAGTTCGACGACGCGGGCGTGCACCCCGATGACTGCCGAGAACTGAGCGACCTCGAGAAGTTTCCCTTCACCACCAAGCAGGACCTGCGCGACAACTACCCCTTCGGCATGTTCGCCGTTGCGCAGGACCAGGTCCGCCGGGTGCATGCCTCCAGCGGAACGACCGGCAAGCCGACGGTCGTGGGCTACACCGAATCCGACCTCGACGTGTGGGCCACCGTGGTCGCGAGATCGATCTTCGCCGCAGGCGGGCGCCCAGGGCACAAGGTGCACATCTCCTACGGGTACGGGCTGTTCACCGGAGGCCTCGGCGCCCACTACGGCGCCGAGAAGCTGGGGATGACGGTCGTCCCGGCTTCAGGCGGCATGACCGCACGGCAAGCGCAGATCATCAACGACTTCCGTCCCGAGATCATCATGGTGACGCCGTCCTACATGCTGACGCTACTCGACGAGTTCGAGCGTCAGGGGATCGATCCGCGCAGCACTTCCCTCAAGGTCGGAATCTTCGGCGCCGAGCCGTGGACCGAGCAGATGCGCCGCGAGATCGAGGAGCGCGCCGACATCCACGCGGTCGACATCTACGGCCTCTCGGAGGTGATGGGGCCCGGTGTCGCACAAGAGGCGGTCGAGACCAAGGACGGCCTTCACGTCTGGGAGGACCACTTCTACCCCGAGGTCGTCGACCCGATCGACGGCGTGCCGCTGCCCGACGGGACGACCGGGGAGCTCCTGTTCACGTCGCTGACCAAAGAAGCGCTGCCGATCATCCGCTACCGGACGCGCGACCTGACCGCGCTGCGGCCGGGCACGGCACGGCCGGCCTTCCGCCGGATGGACAAGGTGACCGGGCGCAGCGACGACATGATCATCCTGCGCGGGGTCAACGTCTTCCCGACGCAGATCGAGGAGATCGTGCTCGGCACCGCCGACCTGTCCCCGCACTTCCAGCTCAAGCTCACCCGCCAAGACCGGATGGACCGGCTGACCGTGCTGGTCGAGGCACTGCCCGAGACCACCACGGCGCGGCGCGAGAAGGCGCCGATGGAGATCGCCGAGAAGGTCAAGGACGGTGTCGGCGTGAGCGTCGGCGTGGAGATCGTCGAGCCAGGTTCCCTCGAGCGCTCGGTGGGCAAGCTCCGCCGGGTCATCGACCAACGCCCTCGCGACTGAGACGACTTGCGATAATGCGCTCATGACCGAACCGCCCAGCACCCGCGCGACCAAACGCGGTCGCCCCGGCTACGACCTGGAGTCCTTGCTCACGGTTGCGGTCAAGCTGTTCAACGAACGCGGCTACGACGGCACCAGCATGGAGGATCTGTCGCGCAAGCTGCAGATCACCAAGTCCGCGATCTACCACCACGTGCGCAGCAAGGACGAACTGCTGCGGCTCGCGGTCAACCGAGGACTGGACGGACTGTTCGCCGAGGCGGACAAGCTGGAGACCATCGACGGCCGCGCCATCGACAAACTCGAATACCTGGTGCGGGCCAGCGTCGGCGTGCTCGTCGATCAACTGCCCTTCGTGACCCTGCTGCTGCGGATCCGCGGCAACACCAAGGTCGAGAAGGCCGCGCTGGCCCGCCGCCGGGAGTTCGACCAGATCGTCGCCGACCTGGTCAGCAAGGCCGCGGCCGACGGCGACCTGCGTCCCGACGTCGACCCGGCGACCGCCGCACGCCTGCTGTTCGGCATGGTCAACTCACTCGTGGAGTGGTACCGGCCCCGGCAGGGAGCCGACGCGGAGACGCTGGCCGACACCGTCGCAGCGGTCGCATTCGACGGCCTCCGCGTCCGCAAGCAGGACTGATCAGCGCACCCGAAGATCAGCCGGTGCGCTCGTCGAGCTCGTAGAAGTCGTTGATGTGACCGCGCAGCAGCTCAACAGCGCGTTCGCCGTCACCGGACTCGATCGCTTGAAGGATCGCGCGGTGTTCACGCCGCACGTACCGCGAGGTGTCCCGCCAATCGTCCCTGCGGTCGTACACCTCGATCATCTGACGTTGGATCGCCGTGCGCAGCGACCCCATCATGTGAGCGGCCAGCGAATTGCCAGTGGACTCGGCGATCCGGACGTGGAACTCGGTGTCGAGGGCGTTGAAGTCGCGCGTGGTGAGGTGCGGGGAGTCCATCTCATCGAGAATCGCGTGCAAAGCCCGGTGATCGGCGGGAGTGGCGTGTCGAGCCGCCTCCAGCAGCGCCCACTCCTCCAGCGCCAGCCGGGTCCGCAGCACGTCGGCGCCGTTGAAGTGACCGAGCGTCAGCTGCATCTTGAGCAGCGTTGAGAAACCGGTGCCGGGGTGGCCGAGGAAAACGCACCCGCCGTCAGGGCCGCGGCCAGGCCGCACGTCGACGATCCCCAACGCTTCGAGCACGCGCAGCGCTTCCCGCAGCGACGGCCGGCTGACTCCGAGGAGCTGCGCGAACTCTCGCTCGCTGGGAAGGCGGTCGCCGGGGGCAAGACGCCCGTCGAGAATGCGTTGCTCGATCTGCGCCATGACCTGTTCGTAAGTCCGGACCTTGCGCACCGGCTCCCACGAGCTCTGGGTCGCGGAACTCATGCCACTCCTCCCTCTCCGACTCGGTCACTGGCCGACCCACCATACGTCGCGTTCTGCTCAAAATGGGTGTCTTGCAGGACCGTGAGAGGGGCTCGATCCGGGCCGGTTCGAAGCTGCCGCGCCCGGAGCACGGGAACCTTCCTGCCGGGAAAGTGGCAGGAAGGTCCCATGCGCGGTACAGCCGCTCAAGAAGCTCCGATGCCGGTCAGCGACCGGACCTCCATCTCGTCAGTGCGGTCATCTTCTTCGCGCTCTCCCAGCAGAGTGCCGATGTAGGCGAACAAGAACGACGCCGGGATCGACACCAAACCGGGGTTCTTCAGCGGGAACCAGGCGAAGTCGACACCGGGCAGGATCGAGGTCGGGGTTCCCGAAACCACCGGGGAGAAGATCACCAGGAACAGGCAGATGCCCAGGCCACCGTAGATCCCCCACAAGGTCCCCCGGGTGTTGAACCGCCGCCAGTACAGCGAGTAGAGCAAGGTCGACAGGTTCGCCGACGCGGCGAAGGCGAAGGCCAGCGACACCAGGAACGCGAGGTTCTGCCCGTTGACCAGGATGCCGCCGATGATCGAGGTAGCACCGATGATCAGGGCCGTCAGCCGCGCCACCCCGATCTCGGCCTCCGGCTCGGCCTGCCCGCGTTTGAAGACGTTGGCGTACACGTCGTGGGCGAAGGATGCCGATGCGGTCAGGGTCAGACCCGCCACCACGGCGAGGATCGTGGCGAAAGCGACTGCGGCGATCACTCCCAGCAGCACCGTTCCGCCGATCTTGTAGGCCAGCAGCGGCGCCGCGGAGTTCTCGCCGCCAGGAGCCGCCAGGATCGAATCCGTGCCGCTGATCGCCCCCGCCCCGTACCCGATCACCAACGTGCACAGGTAGAACACCGACATCGTGACGGTCGCCCACACCACGGAACGCCTCGCCTGCACGGCGTTGGGCACCGTGTAGAAGCGCATCAGCACGTGCGGCAGACCGGCGACGCCGAAGATCAACGCCAAGGACAGCGAGACGAAGTCGAGCTTGGTGGTCTCGCTCTTCCCGTACTGGGCTCCGGGAGAGAAGATCCGCTCACCGAGCGGGTTCTTCTCGGCTGCGTGCTGCAGCAACGAGGTGATGCTGAACCCGAACTTGCCCATGAGGAACAACGTCATGAGCGCGACGCACAGCATCAGGGCGACCGCCTTGATGATCTGCACCCAGGTGGTTCCCTTCATCCCACCCACGAGCACGTAGACGATCATCAGCGCGCCGACGGCGGCGATCACCAGGGCTTGACCGGCCGCGCTGTGCACGTCGAGCAGCAGCGCCACCAGACTTCCGGCGCCTGCGATCTGCGCGATCATGTAGATGAAGGAGATCATCAGCGTCGACACCGCCGCGGCGGCGCGCACCGGGCGCTGCTTCATGCGGTAGCTGAGCACGTCGCCCATGGTGAATCGGCCTGTGTTGCGCAGGAGTTCTGCGACCAGGAGCAGGTTCACCAACCATCCGACCAGGAACCCGATCGAGTAGAGAAAACCGTCGTAGCCGTGCACGGCGATGGCGCCCGCGATGCCGAGGAACGAGGCGGCCGAAAGGAAATCGCCCGACAGGGCGATGCCGTTCTGCGCACCGGTGAATTGCGATCCCGCTGCGAAGTAGTCGGTGGTGGAGCCCGTGCTGCTCACCCGGTAGACGATGAACAGCGTGAGCAGCACGAACGCCGCGAAGATGCTGATGTTGAGCATCGGGTTGGTGTCCATTACGGCCGCTCCTCTCCGGTGGCTTTGCGGTAGAGCTCCTCGGCACGAGGGTCGATCTCCTTGGCCGCGTAGCGCAGGTAGAGGGCCGTGATGACGAGGGTGCTGACGAACTGGCCGATGCCTAGGGCGAGTCCGATGTTGACGGCGCCGAACAGCCGAATTCCCATGAAATCGGGGAAGTACGCGGCGAGGACGACGTATCCGACGTACCAGACGACGAACACGAGTGTCATCGGGAACGTGAACCTGCGCAGCTTGCCGCGCAATTCGCGGAATTCCGCACTGCGTGCGATGTTGGGAAAGTCGGGTCCTGCGTCTCCGGGTACCGCGAGATCGGTTCGCCTGGCGGATTTGTCGATTTGACCGAAGGTCGCTTCGGTTTGTCGAGACGGCGGCGGGGGTTGGGTGGCGTTGCGCATGCATCCTTCCAAGCAATCGGACATCGCATCGACGTGTTCTGCGCCGATGCCGCAAAGTCCCCCAACTTCGTCCGAGCTCCCGCAGCTGTTCGCGATCTTCCTTGATCCCGAATTCCGCAGGAGTCGGTGACCGCACGACTTGCGATGCCAACCAGGGCGGGAGTCTAACGATCATTCCGCTTCACCTGGACCATGGCAGCGACACACCACACCAACTGATGAATCCGACGATCACTAACCGTGATTGAACCTGGCGAGAAGCCATACCTCCTCGAGGATGGAACCGAACCAAACCACCTCGAAAAATGAGGCCGAGCGGGATCATTTTTGCTGATCAACCGGCTGGTTAGGCGAGGGTAACACGGGACAGGCAGGGGCACATTCCCACGACGTTCGACCCCTTTGTCACCCAGCCGTAGAGATTCTCTCCATCGGGTGACTAAAGCGCATCCCGCCTTCGCGGCAATGAACACGATCAGTGTCCAAAGTGCCCAACGAGCTCCCACACACCCGTGAAGATGATCTCCATCGACCCGAATGCACTGGTCAGAGCGCTGAATTCAATGCAGAAAGTAGATCATTCCGGTGAGGTAGTGTTCTGCACGCCGAAGACCGGTATGCGAATTCGATGCCACCGCGATCACCCCCGACATCGCAGGCACTTCGAAATAGCCGGTCGAGACCGCACGGCCACCCGCGAAAACCCCCGAAACGCAGGCAGCGCCGCCAACCACGATGACCTGCCGCGCACACCCGAGGCGGGCCGGCCTGCCCACCACACGAACGCGCAGTTGGCGATGAAAGCTTCGACCGCGCGGGAAAGGACTGCGTCGTGAGCAGCGGAGTAGAAGACCCGCCCGCGAACGCGACCCGGGCATCCATGTGGTCGCGCGCCACGTCCCGAATCATCACGTGGCACAACTGGAAACTCCCGGTCAAGATCGCCGCTGTCGTTCTGGTACCGGTCATCTTCGCGATCGTGCTGGGCGTCCTTCAGATTCGCGGCCAGATCACCGAAGCCAGCAACTACGAGCAGATGGACCGCGTCGTCTCAGCCGGCCGCGCCGTGCGCACCGCCGTCGACAGGTTGCAGGAGGAACGCACTCAGTCCGCCGAATTCCTGGTTCGCAGCCAGGTGACCGAGGCCAACGTCAGGAACCGCTTCGCCGCGTCCGACAAGGCGCTGGCGGAGACCCAACGCCTGTTGAACGCCGCACCGGACAGCGACGCCGTTCAGTACGCCAAGCAGGAAACCGAACGGCAGTCGACCGAACTCGAGCCGATCCGCAAGCTCGTGCTCGGCGGACGCGTCGACCCCGGCATCACCGCCAACTCCTACACCGAGCTCATCGACGTGATGCTCGCGCTGGACCGGACGCTGATCAGCCAGATCTCGTCCTCGGAGCTGGTGGCCACCGCCACCACCGTGCACGAGCTCGCCAAGATCAGCGAAGAGGTCCAGCTGCAACAGGCCCTGGTGCTCACCGGCCTGTCCCGCGACGAGTTCACCAGTGACAACCTCACCCGCCTGGCCGCGAGCGAGGCCCGCCGCACCGCAGCGGTCAAGGAGTTCCGCGCCGCAGCCGACCCGCAGCAACGCGTCCGCTACGACCAGCTCTACTCCAATCCTCAGGTGCCGGCACGGGAAACCTCGGTTCAGCTGGCGATGGCCGAGCAGAACAACACCCGATCCACCCTGTCCTCGCACCTGGTGTCGACCGCGACGTGGAAGGAACAGTCCAGCACCGCAGCCCAGGCGCTCAACACGCTGCAGGCCCAGCTCGACCAGCAGCTGCACCAAACCGCGTTCAGCCTGCAGGACACCGCGGGCAACCTCGCCGGTCTCGAATCGGTCATCCTGCTCACCGCACTGCTGATCGCCGGCGCGATCGTGGTCATGGTGGCGAGGCATCTGCTCGGCTCGCTCGAAATGCTGCGGCACAGCGCACTCGACACCGCCAACCACCAGCTCCCCAACGCCGTCGCCGACATCCGCGCCGGACACGCGACACAGGCCGTCCAGCCGGTGCCGGTCAACACCACCGACGAAGTCGGCGAAGTTGCCCGAGCCTTCGACGACGTGCACACCCAGGCGGTCACCCTCGCCACCGAGCAGGCAGAACTCCGCCGCAGCTACAGCGACTCGTTCATCAACGTGTCGCGACGCAGCCAGAGCCTGCTCGAACGTCAGCTTCGACTCTTCGAGCAGCTCGAACGCGACGAAGAGGACCCTGACCAACTGGCAACGCTGTTCCAGCTGGACCACCTCGCGACCCGAATGCGCCGCAACAACGAGAACCTGATGGTGCTCTCCGGCGCCGATCTGGCACGTCGCTTCACCCGCCCCACCACGCCGGCCGACCTGCTGCGCGCCGCCGTGTCGGAGATCGAGCACTACCCGCGGGTCAACGTGCTGCAACTACCGGACACCAAGATCGTCGGGTACGTGGCCAGCGACCTGGTGCGGCTGCTGGCCGAACTCCTCGACAACGCCGCGAACTTCTCCGCGCCGCAGACCCAGGTCGTGGTGTCGGGACAACGAGACCGCGACGGCTCGCTGCGCATCGACATCGACGACGACGGCATCGGCATGAACCCGGACGAGCTCGCGGAAGCCAACCAGCGCCTGAACTCCGACGAGGAGATCAAGCAGTCCACGTCGCGACGCATGGGCCTGTTCGTGGTGGGCCGCCTGGCACGCAGACACGGCATCCGGGTGGAGCTGATGCCCGGTCAGAAGGACACCGGCCTGCGCGTGACCATGACCCTCCGGCCGGACCTGCTGATCGACGACGTCTCGCTCCCCGCCCCGCGCACCAACGGCGTCTACCGGCCCGGGCACGACGACGACACGCTGATCAGGCAGTTCGACTGGGAGGCAGCCGAACAGGACGCGATCAGCAACCCACCGACTCACAACGGGTTCCACCTCTTCCGCAGTGCCGATGACGAAGACTCGTCCCACGAGCTCTTCAGCGCCGAGGAGGCCTCCGCGGAGCCGCCGCCTGAGATGGAGGTTCCCGAGACCCCGGAGGCGATCCTCGACGAGCTGTCGTCGGTGTGGTTCCTGGAGCGGGAGGACGGCGACCCGGACGCAGAACCCAAGTTCCGCTGGCCCGACGAGATCGACGACACCCCGGTCACCGTGATCCTGCCGGCCGTGAAGCTGGATGAAAGGGCCCCTTCCTCCGATGAGGCCCCCAGCACGGGCGGCGAGGTCGACTCGCGTGACTGGACCTTCGCCAGCGATGAGGGTCAGCAGCGCGCTGAGGAGGTCGCGGCCTCCGAGCCGACCGACTTCACCTCGGCCGGGCTGCCCCAGCGGGTTCCGCTGGCGAACCTGGTCGCGGGCAGCGCTGACCGGACGGACAGCGACGAACTCCGTCCTGCGCGTGACCCCAACCGGGCGCGAGGCAGGTTGGCGAGCTTCCAAGCAGGCGTCCAGCGTGGCCGTCACCGTCTGAACCAGGCCTCGCAGGTCGCGGCAACGAGCGCGGAACAGTCCGCCACCACCCAGCAGGCCCCACCCGAGGATGGCAGCGCAGAGACGGCGGAGCCGCAGGCCGGGAACGAGGCCCCGCAGTACACGCCGTCGGGTCTGCCACGCCGGACCCCCAGAGCCCAGCTGGTATCGGGATCGGTCACCGATTCGACCGCCACATCTCCGCGCGACGCCGACGTGACGCGCGGACGGTTGGCCAGCTTCCAACGCGGTGTCCGCGAGGGCAAGCACAGCCTTCGCGGCCCACAGCCGTCAACGGATGAGACCCGGTGATCCCCGAAGCAGTTAGGAGGAAAGGAGGCGCCATGAACGCCCAAAATTCCCAGCCGAGCCAGTTCGGTTGGCTCGTCACGGACTTCACCGAGCGGGTTCCCGGTGTTGCCCACGCAGTCGTCGTCTCGGCTGACGGACTTCTGCTGACCGCATCGGCGAAACTCCCCACCGACCGCGCAGACCAGCTCGCCGCCGTCGCGTCCGGCCTGCTCAGCCTCACGCAGGGTGCGGCTCGGTGCTTCGAGGCGGGCGCTGTCACCGAGACCGTCGTCGAGATGGAGCGCGGTCTGATGCTGCAGATGGCGATCAGCGACGGCTCCTGCTTGACGGTTTTGGCGGCGCCGCAGTGCGACATGGGTTTGATCGCCTACGAGATGACCCTGTTGGTCGAGCGCGTCGGCCAGATCCTGACGCCGGAGCTGCGTTCTCAGCTGCAGGGAACAAGCCGAGTGATGACCGGACAGTCGGTGTGAGGCGAAGATGAGCGAAGGTCCGGACCCGACCGGGCAACACCGGCGGCGCCCCTCCGGCTCGCCGGAAAGCGAAAGCGTGGCGGAGGTTTTCAACGGGTTCACCCTGGACAGCGGTAGACGCGGGTGGCGCCGGAAGCGTGCTCAGAAGGATCCCGGGCCCCCGAGCACGACCGAGTCGGAGGAGGTCAAGGACGCCTCCCAGGCGCGGTCGGCCTTCCCCGGCCCATCCACAGCACCACAGCCGGCCGGTGGTCGCGGCAACCCCGCTCCGTCGAGTGCGGCCGGTTCTCAGACCGCACGGGACGCTTCGCCGACCGGTGAAGCGATGTCCACCTCCATCCGCCCATACGCGTGGACCGGTGGACGAACCAGGTCCAACCACCACCTGGAGCTCGAAACGCTGGTTTCGGCGAGCGATTTCTGCACGCCGGAGAGGTTGCAGCGCACCGAGCACCACGCCGTCGCTGAGATCTGCCAGCATCCGCGGTCGATCGCCGAGGTCGGCGCGATGCTGGGAGTTCCACTCGGCGTGGCGAAGGTCCTGCTCGGCGACATGGCGGATCTGGGTCTGGTCACGGTGCACGAGACGGTCAGCGACAACAGCAGCTCGTCGCACTTCTTGTTGATGGAACGGGTCCTGAGCGGACTTCGCCGACTCTGACTTCCCCCAGCGCGCGGGTCTCCTGGGCAGCGCGCCGAACGCAGACACCCAGCATTGACTTGATGACTGAAGTGGGCAGACATGAATCCTGATAGGCAAGCCCGACCTGAATACCCCCGCAGGTCCCCGAACACCACCTCCGCGAAGATCGTCGTCGCAGGTGGTTTCGGCGCCGGCAAAACCACATTCGTCGGTTCGGTTTCGGAAATCGTGCCGCTGACCACCGAAGCGGTCATGACCGAGGCCAGCCACGGCATCGACGACCTGCATGCGACCCCGAACAAGCAGACCACGACGGTGGCCATGGACTTCGGTCGTCTGTCACTGGACTCGGACCTGATCCTCTACCTGTTCGGCACGCCTGGTCAGCACCGGTTCTGGTTCATGTGGGACGACTTGGTGCGCGGAGCGATCGGTGCGGTCGTCCTGGTCGACACGCGCCGGCTGGCCGACTGCTTCTCGGCCATCGACTTCTTCGAGGACCGGAAGCTGCCCTACATCGTTGGGCTCAACTGCTTCGACGGCAACCTGCAGCACCGGGTTCAGGAGGTTCGCGAGGCGATGGCGATCCCGGCGGACGTTCCGATCGTCACCTGCGACGCCCGAAACCGGGAGTCCACCAAGCAATCTCTGATCCGGTTGGTCGAATACGCGATGCAGTGGTGGATGCAGAAGCATCCGGAAGAGCAGGGGAGCCTTTCTGCCACCCGCTGAGCGGTCTTCTCTCGGTGGGTATGGGTACGTTCCCACCCGGCTGAACTGACCGGAACGTCCCCATACCCACTTAGAATCAGCTAATCACCCGGTCAGGTGGTCACGACACACGCATCGGCCGTGCCTGCTACACGAATTCGGCGCCTACTATGCGGATAGTTCTACGCATGCAGAAGACGACCGCCGCCAAAGCCGCCGCTCTGAGCTTCCGCCGCCGCGTGTACCGGGTCAGTGAACTGACCAAGCTCGGAATCAGCCAGTCCACGGCCTATCGCTGGGCTCGTGCCGACGGCCCGTGGACACGTCTGGCCCCAGGAATCGTGCTCGTCGCCCCCGGCCCTGCGACAGTGCGGGATCGCATCGACGCTGCTCTGCTTCGCGCCGGGCCTCACGCGATGCTCACCGGATTGCACGCGGCTCGCCTGCACGGCTTGAAGTCGCCTCCGGAATCGGCCGACATCCACGTCCTCATCCCGCATCGCCAGAAGATCCAGAGCTACGCGGGCACCAGGTTCGAGCGCACCACCCGACTGCCGAAACCCGTTTTCATCGAAGGGATTCCTGTGGCGCCGCCGGTGCGCGCGGTGATGGACGGTGCTCGCACCTTCATGTCGGCGGCGCTGACCCGGCAGGTCTTGTTCGAGGCGATCAAGGCGGAGAACCTCTGCCGTTTCGAGGAACTCGTGGCCGAGATGGACAGCGGAAGCCGGCGGGGAACAGCCGTGCCCCGCGCGACGCTGCGCGCCTACAAATCCGGTCTTGAACCGCCACGAGATCTCCTGCGCGTGACGCTGACACCCACCTCCGGGCCGCCGCCACCGCGTGCTGTGCGACCGCGCCGCCGTTCCCTGTGGAGCGCGGGGCGGTTGCTCAGCCGCACCGTCCTCAGAACGCTGGTGCCGAGTCCGTGATTCCGAACTGCTCGTCTCCGACGGGTCTTCCGGCGATGGTGACGGGGTGCCCGGCCGGAACGGGTGTGGCTGCGGGGAGCCAGTCGCGGGCGACGCGCCAGGCGCTGTCGATCAAAGCCCCGGAGTGCGCGAAGGAGTAGGGCGAAAGACCGACGATGGAAGGAGCCGGCACCACGTACAACTCGCAACGCGGGGCGTTGACCTGCATGTCCAGTCGTGCTGCGGAGACCATCGCGGCGCCTAGAGCAGCTCCGTTGACACCACTGATCGAGCGCGGCGGTGACTTCGGCGGCGGCCAGGTCGCGATCGAACCGATCCCGCGGCGCCGATCCTGGGTGAACTCGAAAGGCTCAGTGCCGCCACAGGGGAGCACGAACACCCGTTGTGCTCCCTGCTCAACCGCGCGGCTGATGGGCATGAACGCGGCAGGTCCACCGTCGACGAGCCAGCGTCCACCGACTTCGACTGGAGGGAACATCCCAGGAATCGAGCACGACGCCACCAGCGGTGGCAGGGCAGGGCCGTCTTCGAAGTAGACGGCATCACCGGTGTCGAGATCGGTCGCGGTCACCGTCAGAGGGATCGCGCCCTGCTCCAGCCTGCGGAACGGCAGGGTTTCGTGCAGCCAGCGGGCCAGGCCGTGGTTGCCCATGACGTGGTTGGACAGACCGAGCTTGCCGGCGAGGATCCTGGTGGGCTGAATCGGGAACACGTCGGCTCGCCGCATCGACTTCCACAGGTCGCGCAGCTTCTCGGCACCGCGCGTGGTCGGATCACCGGCCAGCCACGCCGCGTTGAGCGAGCCCGCGGAGGTTCCCACGACGAGATCCGGCACGATGCCCGCCTCGAACAGTGCCGTTGCCAGACCTGCCTGGATGGCTCCGAAGGTGGAGCCGCCGGGCATGACCCATGCTGTGCGCATCAGCTCGTTCCCTCCTGGCGTTCACCTGTGCGCAAGAGTAACCAGGAACGCGGTCTTCGCAGCTCAGGCGTCGCCGGGGTCACCTCGTCTGCGCTGACGTTTGACTTCAGCGCGCCGTTTCTTGCCGGCGAGTCGTCGCCTTTGCGATCCCTTGGTCGGTTTGGTGGGGCGGCGCTTCGCAGCGGGTGGTGCGACGGCGGAGGCCAGCACTGCGGCGAGGCGTTCCCGGGCGGCTTGGCGGTTGGCCAGCTGAGCTCGGTTCTCGGAGGCGGTGATCGTGAGCACGCCATCGACCAATCGGTTCCCGAGCTTCTCCAGCGCGCGTGCGCGCAGTCGCTCGGGAATCGAGGACGAGCGCGCCAGGTCGAACGAAAGCTCCACCCGCGAGTCGGTGGTGTTGACTCCTTGCCCGCCTGGCCCCGACGACCTGGAGAAACGTTCGGACAGTTCTGCGGGCGGAATGCTCCAGCCACTCGTGATCGGCAGGTCGTCGGCCATACCGCAAGCATGCCGCACGGGTTCTGCTCGGCATAGTCGCGCCCGCCTGGGCAGCTTGGGTCCCTTCGTCGTGGATCTTTGGCAGGAAGGGACCCAAGCTGCGCGGATCAGCTGCCTGCGGGTCGCCATCCCGCAACGCCACCGGGCACCGGGGCGTCTGAGGCATATGGGGTGCGAGTGAAGATGAACGTGTTCAGGTTGAGGTGGTTGGGCGTGCCGTCGGCGTCCCGGCCGATGCGCAAGATCTCGCCCGCGTAGTAACCGTCCAGACCAGTCCAGGTGCCGTCGCCGTTCGGCCGGAAGCGCGAGGCCCTTCCTCGACGGCCGTGACCGAGCCTGAGGTCGAGGAGTCCGTTGCTGAGCACGCGCAGCACGTGCGGCGACGGGCCCCAGTACCACTCCCCCGTCAGTTCCAGCAGCCCCATGTCCACGTCCGGTCGCGGGATCCAGGGCTTCGGGATTCGTGGTTCGTGCTCGGCCAAGGCGTCAAGCAGGTCCGTGCCCAGCGCCCCGGTGACTCCCGCCGTCGTGTTGGCCATGAAGATCACCGCCTCGTTCTCGGCGGGGTCGGTCCACACGCTGGCCAAGAAGCCCGGCATCGAACCGCTGTGCCCGGCCAGGCGACGCCCGTTGTGTCGCATCAGCTGAAAACCGAGCCCATAACCGGAACGCCATTCAGGCCCGTCGTCCACCGATCCGGGCACGCGCATTTCGGCCACCGTGTCCGGGTGGAGCACTTCGCCGGTGTCGCCCAGGACGAAACGGGCCCACCGGACCATGTCGTCGTAGGTCGACCACAGCTGCCCTGCGGGAGCCATCGCACCTGCGTCTTCCGCCGGCTCCGGTAGCACCACGTCCGCCCACGGGTGGACGGCAAGTCCCTCCGCGTGGGGCGCGACGGGGCTCAGGGTCGTGCGGCGCATGCCGAGCGGCCGCAGGATCTCGCGCTCCATCACCTCGTGCCACGGGGCGCCACGAAGCCGGGCGACCAGTTCACCCAGGATTCCGAAACCCACGTTGGAGTAGTGGAACTGGTGGCGCGGTGTCGGGCGGAGCGCACTGTCGTCGACGGAGGCGAGCAGCTCCTCCGGGCTTCCACCCGGGGTGCGCTCCCACCACTGTCCTGCGGGCTCGGCGGTCAACCCGCTGCACTGGCTGAGGATCTCGCCGATGCTGCGGTTGCCGAGCGAGGTCCCCGGCAGGTACTCGTCCAGCTTGTCGGCGAGGTCGAGTCGGCCTTCGTCGCGCAGCCGCATCACGAGCACGCCCACGAACGTCTTCGTGATCGACCCGATCCGGTATTGGGTGTCCGTCGTGGAGGGAGCATCGTTCACCTGGCCACGGGAACCGAACCAGACCGTCTCTCCATCACGCACGAGACCGGCGATCAGCGAAGGAACACGGTTTTCACTCTGCTCCACGGCCAGGCGCCGCAGCAGCACGCGCTGGGTGGAGGGCAGCAGACTCGTCACCATGCCCCAATGCTTTCACGCCAAAGGACCAGCACACGCACATTTCGCGATCGGATGGAGCAGGGTGGCGGAAAGGTTCCCTTGCCCCGCTCATGCCTTGCGACTGCGACGCTCGACCCCCTTGCTGATTCCTTCCTTGGCGACCTGGAAGCGCACGGGCAGCCGTCCGAGCATGACCAGGACGAGGATGAGCAGAATCAGCACGATCCAGCCGCTCCATCCCAGCAGGCCGACGCTGGCGTTGTCGACCGGGTGACCGGCCTGGCTGAAGATCACTGCCATCGCACCCGCGGAGTTGAGGAAGCCGTGTGCGATCGCGGCCGGCCACACGCTGCCGGAGGCGAGCCTCAGCCAGCTCAGCAGCGTTCCCACGAGCACGCAGAAGGAGCCCATCATCAGGAACGACACCACGATGGGAACCGTCGGGTAGTTGTATCCGAGGAGCAGGATCGGCGCGTGCCAAAGCCCCCACAGGACACCTGTGGTGAGGAAGGAACCGGGCTGTCCCAGCGGCAGCAGGGCTTTGGCCAGGTAACCGCGCCAACCGAGTTCTTCGCCGAGCGCAGGCAGCGTGTGCACCCATCCGAGCAGGAAGACCTGGCCGAGCTGGGTCAGCGCGAGCGCCGTCGGTGATGTCTGGTTCTGCTCGCCGACGACGGTGGCTCCGAACTGCTCGACGAGTCCCGAGAAACCGGTCCAGTCCGCCTTGTAGACGCCGAGCAGGTAGCCGACCAGCAAGGAGAGCAGCACCGCCAGCAGAGGCCCGACGCACCCCAGGACGGCGTATCTCCACCACTTCTTGATCCCGCCGGCGTTGGTGAGTCCCAACTCGCGCAACGGGGAGCTGCTGATCCACTTGGTGACCACCACTGCCGCGACGGCGGGCACGAGCATCATGAGTGTGAGAGCGACCGGCGCCCATTCCCACGACAGTCCCTCGCCGGTCAGCCACAGGGGTGTGCTCAGCAACCAAGCAGGTGCATAGGCGAGGACCACGAACCAGACGGTGCCGCGAACATCCACTCGATCACGTTCGGAAACCACGCAGGCATCTTGCCAATGTTTTCTGAGTTATCGCTGAGTACGGCCTGATGACACGAAAATGGGGACCTTCCTGCCACTCGACATGACAGAAAGGTCCCCATGCTCACATCCGATTACGGCGCCGGTTGCGCAGGCGGCGTCGCGGCGGGCGGTGGCGTGCCCGGCAGGGCGGCGACCGGAAGTCCGCTGTGGATCTTGGTCATCGCGTCGAACCACGTTCGCGCGGGCACCTTGCCGCCGTAGATGTTGCCGCCACCGCCGCACAGGTAGGGCGGCGCGTCTCCGCCACCGTCACAGATCCCTTCCGGGCGCTTGCCGTCGGAGTAGGTCAGCACGGCACCGGCCATCTGCGGGGTGGCAGCCAGGAAGGCCGCGGACTTGTGCTCCTGGGTCGTACCGGTCTTTCCGATCATCGGACGCGCCCACTGGACGGCCTGCGCCGCCGCGCGGGAGGTTCCCTCGGTGTCGTCCTTGCTCAGCCCTTGCGCGAGAGCGGTGGCCACCGCCGGTGCCACCGCCTGCTCGCAGGCAGGCTCACCGAGCTGCACCGAGTTGCCGTAGCGGTCCTTGACCTCTTCGATCGGGGTCGGCGGGCAGTAGACGCCATCGCTCATGATCGTGGCCGCGACGTTGGACAGTTCCAGCACGCTGGTCGGCGTGAAGCCGAGGGTGAAGGAACCGTTGTTGCGCCGCTTGATCGAGTCGCCCAACGCGGGCCCGTTCGAGCCGTCGTCCTTGAGGGTCGAACCCAGCGAGTTGACGCCGTTGATGCTCTTGCGCATGCCGAGCTTGGCGGCCATGTCGACAGCGTTGTTCAGGCCGGCCCGTTCCAGCAGCGCCACGAAGCCGGTGTTCGGCGAGGTCGCCAACGCCATCTGCAACGTTCGCGGTCCCGGCCTCACGCCGTCGGCGTTGTGCACGGTGTAGGGCGCCTGCCCGTTCTTGTAGATCCGCGAGGTGTAGCTGGCGGGGACGTCGATCGTGTCGTAGATGCTCATGCCGCGCTCGATCGCAGCCCCGGCGGTGAAGATCTTGTAGATCGACCCCGCGCCGAAGGGCTGCACGCGGCTGACGATGTCGTAGGCCGTCTGACCCTTGCTCGGGTCGTTGCCGAAGTCGCGGTTGGCGACCAGGGCGCGGACCTTGTGCTTGTCCTTGCCGGGTTCGACGACCGACATCGCGTTGGCGATGCCGTCGGTCTGGGTCGGGACCTGCTTCTGAGCGGCCTGCTTGGCAGCATCAGAAGCAGTGCGGTCCAGGGTCGTGCGCACCGTGTAGCCGCCGACCTTCAGCTTGTCGGTGTCGATGCCGTAGCGCTCGAGGTAGTCGCGGACGTAGGTGCAGAAGAATCCGTCGGTGGTGCCGTCGCCGATGCCGACGCAGCCGTTCGGCGGCCGCCCCAGCGGGGACAGGACGCCCAAGGGCTCCTTCTTCGCGATCTCAGCGTCTTCCTCGGTGATGCGGATGTCGTTGTTGCTGTCGGCCATCAGGTCGATGACGAGGTTCCGCCGGGCCAGCGCGTCCTGCGGGTTGCTGTTGGGGTTCAGCGAACCGGGCTGGTTGACCACGGCGGCCAGCAGCGCTGCCTGGGCGATCGTCAGCTTGTCAGGAGTGGTGCCGAAGTACGTCTGGGAAGCAGCGCCGACCCCGAAGGTCTGGTTGCCGAAGGGCACCACGTTGAGATATCCGGTGAGGATCTCTTCCTTGGACATGGTGCGTTCGAGCTCGACGGCGATCTTGGCTTCGCGGAGCTTCCGGGCGACCGTGGTCTCCTTGGCCTGCTCCGCCTCCAACTCGGTGGTGGCCGAGACGTGCACCAGGTAGTTCTTCACGTACTGCTGGGTGATCGTGGACGCGCCCTGCGCTGTCTCGCCGCTGCCGATGTTCGTCGCGAGAGCGCGGATCGTGCCGTGCCAGTCGACGCCGCCGTGATGCCAGTAGCGCTTGTCCTCGACCGCGGTGATGGCGGCCTTCATGGTGTCGGCGATCTGCCCGGGGTGGGTTTCGACCCGGTAGTCCTTGAAGAAGTAGGCGATGGGTTTGCCGTTGCGGTCGGTGACGGTCGACACCTGCGGCATTTCGCGTTTGGCGAGCGAACTCGACATTTTCGACATGGCTTGGGTGGTCTGGTTGACCATCGCCCCAGCCCCGGTCGCAACCGGCAGCAGTAAAGCCGCCACGAGTACGCCGGCTAGGACGCACAGTCCGAACATCTTCAACAGCACGCCGCTGCGCACGCCAGCCCCTATCCCCAAAGTGTCCGCAAGATCCGGCCGCCGACCGCGCCAAGTGGCGCGAACCCACGCTCTCGCTCACCGATCCCAGCCGCCGGGAAGAACCACCGGCTTCCACTGCCCGGAAGCGATCGGCATCCGTTTCGCTTTGCCGTCAACCAGTTCGTTGATATCACACCAGCCCGCGCGCTCCGCCTGCTGCCGAACAACTGAATTCGACTCGAAACCGACACGGAAACAGGCCGAGTAACTACACTTCGTGACAGAAGGGTTCCCTTGCTCGCGGAGGAAACATGACCGATCCGTTCCTGGATTCGCTCGCCACCGCCCTGGGTGGGCAGGCGGCCACCGCACTGGGTGCCGCTGGGACGATGGCGTTGGCGAAGGTCCGCGACCTGCTTCGCCGCAGGTCGCAGCAGGACCCTGAAACCCAGGCGGCTTTGGAGGCCGCCGAGAGCGACGATGCGGGCCCAGCTCAGGTCACGGCACTGGCGGAGCGGCTGGACGCGGTGTGCTCGGACGACGAGGAGTTCGCCGAACTGCTGCGGCGCGAAGGCGCCGCCGTGCACAACGAGATCACGGCGTCGGACAACGTCGTCAACATAAACAACGGTCAGGTCAAGAATTTGGTGCAGACCCGCGAGATCAACGGCGGGATCACCTTCAACTAGTGCGCTGATCCGACTGGTCGAGCCCGGCCAGATACCGGTTGTACTCGGCCAGCTCCGGGTCTTCATCCGAATCAACAGGCGGCGCCGGAGGCGGCACCAAGGGCCGTGACCGGCGCCGTTCCGGTTTTTCGGACACCGCTTCAGCGGTGCTCGACCCGTCTTCGGCCCCGGCGCTGGTCGCAGGTTCGGCCTCGCCGCGCTGCTGCGCGAAGTCCATGCGGATCAGCTTGATCCAGAGGAAGATCGTGAAGGCGCCGAACAGCGGCCACTGCAGCGCATAGCCGAGGTTCTGGAAGCTCCCCCCGGCCTCGTGCGCGCGATCCCACTGCCACACGGCGAGGAAGCCGGTGGCGATCGTGGCCACGACGAACAGCGCATGCAGAAGCAGCCAACGCGGGGTCAACAGGCTGCGCAACACGCATCCGATTCTAGGTGCTCTCGGTAGACGGCAACGGCCTGGCACCGTTGCCCCTCGTCTCAGCCACTGTGCGTGATCTCGTTCGTCTGCCCGAACCCAAGGGACTCCTGTGGCCAAATGCACAGGTCGGCAAGGTCCCTCTTCGGTCGTGGCCGCGCAGCGAATGAAAGGAAGATTCCCTTGCTCACGCCCACCGGCGGCCGGCCAGGGCGCGGCAGGCGAGCAGCAGTGCACCCGTGATCGCGAAGGTCACCGGGTATCCGGACGCGGCGATGAGGACGCCGAACCCGATCGCGCCGAGTCCGTGACCGCCGTCGTAGGCGATGTTCCACGCGGTGCTCGCGGTCGCCGAGTCGGCGCGTTCCAGCATGAGGATGAGGGTCGTGTTCTGAACGGCTCCGAAGCCGGTGCCGAACACCGCCGCGCCCGCCAGCGCCACCGGGTCCGCGGTCCACGCGGCCAAGGCCAGCAGCAGCACACCGAAGCCGCCGAACAGCACCGAGGGTGCGAGGACGCCCTGCTGCCCAAATCGGTCCCCCAGGTGCCCGGCGAGCCAGCGTCCGAGCATGGTGGCGGCGGCGAAGATCAGCAGCGCGGCCGGGGCGACCGACGGGGTGACGGCCAGCGGCAGGAACGCCGTCAAACCGCCTGCCGCGGCCGTGTTGACCGCCATGACCGTCCAGGAAGGCAGCAGCGCGACCGGCCGGGCATGCGCTCCTCGCTCCTGGTCGCGGGTGCGCACCCGCTCGATGCCCAGGATCGTGAGGGCGGCCAGGACGGGGATCGCACCGGCGGTCCAGAACAGGGGCCCGAACCCGATTCGGCCGCTCAACCACACGCCTGCCGGCAGCAGGGCGACGTTGGGCAGGCCGATGGCGAGCCCGTAGTAGGCGGCCGCCCGGCCTCGTTGTGCGACGGGCACCAGTTCTGCGGTCAGCGCCGAGCCGGTGACCGTCAGCACCCCGAACCCGATTCCGCGCAGCGCCGAGACTCCGAGCAGCACCCACATGTCGCTGGAGAGGGCGAACAGCGGAGTCGGAAGCCCGATCACCGCGGTCCCCAGGGCAAACAGCCCGCGGCAGTCCATTCTCCTGAGCAACCACGGCATCGCCAGCTGAGCGAGCACCGTGACCAGCATGAACACCGCGTTCGTCGCGCCCGCTGCGATCTCGCCGGCGCCTCCGGCCACGGCCCACAACGGCACCACGGGCAGGAGCAGGGCGTACCCGGAGAACCCTCCGACCGTCGCGATCAGCAAGAAGCGGAACGAGCGCTGTCGCAGCGGGGTCCTGGATTCGTTCGAGACGGGTGTTCGCACCTGCTCTTGATAGGGGGTGGACCCTTCACGTGTCCATTCGACACTTGGCGAGAACCTTCCGAGTTGTCCCCTCTTGGCCGATTGTGCGCTTTCTGTCGATCGACTTGTCTGGTGCCCCGTTTCGGCAACGGCAAGGAGTCCGGCAATGCAGAGATGGCAAGCACTGGCGTTGGCGGGTGTCGTGGTGGGCACCGGATTGGTCCCCGCGACCGCGGGAGCACCACGGACCATGGCCGCACCGCCCCCGTGCAGCGAGGAACCTCGGGAGAACCCGATCACCGAGTTCACCAGCTACGACGAGATGCTGGTGGAGCTCGACCGCATCGAACGCGTCAGCGCCGGCCGGGTGGCCGTTGAAGACGTGGGCGGTTCCAACAAGGGCCGCGACATGATGCTCGCGCGCGTGGGCACCGGGCCCAAGGTCGTTCTCATCACCGCCGAGATCCACGGCAACGAGAAAACGGGCCCCGACGCCCTGCTCGACATCCTCGACTACTTGGGCACGTCGGACTCCACCACCGCGCAGCAGATCCGCGACCAGGTGACGGTGGTCGCGATGCCGAAGATCAACCCGGATGCCGGTTCCCTCGACCGGCGCGGCAACGACATGACCTGGCAGGAAGTTCAGTCCCGGTTCCCCCAGCTGGCCACGTCACCGCCGCCGTGGAACTACATCACCGATCAGCGGCAGGGCGACGACTACTCGCAACGCCCGGGCTTCGACGTCAACCGCGACTACCACCCGAACCTGGCGTACCAGCCGCAGCCGCAGGACTTCCCCGGCAGCAGCGACCGGCCCGGCTGGTTCATCAGCCCGGAGACGCAGACGGTCCGCGACGTCTACACGGGACTGCAAGCGGAGTTCGGCGCTGTTGACACCTACGTCGACCTTCATCACCAAGGAGCCTGCTACACGGTTCCCGGAACTGACAGGTTCGTGACCATGAGCCTGTCCGGCAAGTTCGTCGCTGACCCGAACACGCCCGAAGGCGCCGCCTTCGCCGAGTTCGCCGACAGCTATCGCCCGGAGTACTCCAAGCAGCTCAACGTGGCGGCGTACAACGCGCTTCAAAGCGCTGCCGAGCGCAACCCCGACTTCGGCAACATCACGTTGTACCCGCAGGACATCAACCTGCCCGGTACGGGCTTGGGAGCCTTCCAGCTCAACGGCAGCGGTGCCGTGCTCTTCGAGGTGCGCGGTCAGACTCAGACGCTCGGTGAGCAGCACCGCGAAATGCTCACGCGGACGGTCTACATCGGCTTGGACGGGATCCTTTCGTCCATCGCCTCCGGCGAGGTGACCCAGCTCGACCCGGCCGCCTACGACCAGATTCCGCCGACCGACCGCGGCCAGCGGACCCTGCAGGGGACGACCGACATCGAGGGCTGATTCCCATCAACGCTGCGCTGTCGTTGACCTCCAGGCGCACGGCCGGAGCGCCTCGGAGCTGGGAGAACTCCGTGAGTGGTGCTGTCGATTTCGACGATGTGCTCGCTGAGCTCGCCGCACGAAGGCTCGAGTTCCGCGAGCAGCGGTATGTC